>SKHU01000274.1 GCA_007116755.1 Alphaproteobacteria bacterium | reverse complement strand
TGGATCGCCTGCTCAAGCCATGCATTCAGCTGGTCTTTCGGGCGTGCACCGGCAACACCGGCAACGGCTGTGCCTTCTTTAAACACGACCAGCGTCGGCATAGAGCGAACGCCGTATTTCGCGGTGATTTCCTGCTCTTCATCAACATTCAGCTTGACGATTTTTACATCATCGCGCTCTGCTGCGATTTCTTCCAATACGGGCGCCAGCGTTTTGCACGGGCCGCACCAATCGGCGTAAAAATCTACCAGAACCGGCTTGTCCGATTTCAGAACCTCTGCTTCAAAATTGTCTTTGGTTACATTTATAATAGCCATGGGGTAAAAATCCTTTCGTTTATATTTTAGAATACTGTCTACCTACCCTTGACCCGCCTTCTAACATGCAGGCTTTGCAGGTGTCAAGGAATTCCGTAAAATAATCTTGAAAGAAAATGCGGTATGGGGTTTGCGGCGGGGGGGTTCCCATGCTGGCGGCGCGGAACATTATGCGCTATATTGCGAAGACCCTGACAGGATAAAAGTGGAAATCATCGCGCCGAAAGCAAAAACAGAAGCAGAAAACCATGGATGAAAAGGACACAAAACAGACAATGCCGCTGTGGAAAAAAATGCTTTGGGGCATTTTTGCGGGGCTGGCCGTGGGCTGGCTGCTGTCGCCCGAGGGCGGAGGGCTGCTGGACGCGGAGCTTGCCGCCGGTCTGATTCCGTGGATTGCCTTTCCGGGCGGGCTGTTTATGGCGCTGATCAATATGATCGTCATTCCGCTGGTGATTACCTCTGTGACTTTAGCGGTGGTCTCGGGGCATGATGTCGCGCATCTGCGCAAAACCGGAATCGGTGTCGGGCTGTATTTCGTGATGACGACAATTTTTGCCGTTGCTGTCGGAATTTTTATCGCCACGACGATCCGGCCCGGCCAGTATATCGCGCAGGATTTGCTGGTGGATGCGGAAAAGGCGGCGCAGTCGCTCGGCGATCTGCCCGTGATGGAAGACCGTGCGCCGCTGCCGCAGATGATTCTGGGGATTTTCCCGACAAATCCGGCGGCGGCGGTTGTGGAAAAGGCGATGCTGCAGATTGTTGTCGGCTCCATATTGCTTGGCGTGGCGCTGCTCTCCATCGGTGCGGCGAAGGCCGAGCCTGTGACGGCGGTTTTGCGCAGCGTACAGGCGGTGACAATGCGTTTTGTCGATTGGGCAATGGCAATTGCGCCTTATGCGGTGTTTTCCTTCCTCTGCGTTTTGACGATGCAGCTGGGGCTGGAAACGCTGAAAGCAATGTCGGCCTATATGGGGGCGGTGTTGCTGGGGCTTTTGGCATTGCTGGTGTTTTATATGACGCTGGTGGCGGTCATCGGCCGCCGCGATCCGTTTTTGTTTCTGCGTCATATCCGCAATGCGCAGCTTTTGGCGTTTTCCTCCTCCAGCTCGGCGGCGACGATGCCGCTGACACTGCGCACGGCAGAGGAAAAACTGAAACTCAGGCCGGAGATTTTCGGCTTTGTCATTCCGCTGGGCACGACCATCAATATGGACGGCACGGCGATCTACCAGATTATCGCCGCGTTGTTTCTGGCGCAGATTTTTGGTGTTGATCTGACGATGGCGGAAACGGTTGTTCTGGCCATGACAATCGTCGGCGCGTCGATCGGCTCGCCCGGTACGCCGGGGGTCGGTCTGGTGATTCTGGCGACGATTCTGACAAGCATCGGCATTACGCCCGAAGGCGTGGCGCTGATTCTGGCGGTGGACCGCATTCTGGATATGTGCCGCACCGCAATCAACGTCACAGGCGACCTGACAGCCTCCGTCGTCATGAACCGTCTAATCAAACCGTGAGAACCGGCCCTTAAAAGGGTTTAACCGCAGAGACGCAGAGGACGTAGAGTTTATTTCTACTTAATCGGAATAAATTTCCTTATACCTCTGCGTCCTCTGCGTCTCTGCGGTTTAAAATTTTGTCATTCCCGCGCAGGCGGGAATCTATTTTGAGGTAGGCGCGTTTGTTGAAATGGACACCCGCCGCGCGCGGGTGTGACGTTCAAGGGGGCGCGGGTTTCTGTTCGGGTTTTGTTTTCGCGGCGGGAGAGATCCTTCGCTCGCGCTCAGGATGACAGGGTTTGGGTGACAGGTTGGGACAAGCGTGCTTTAGGCGATGATGTCGGGGACGAGCATGCCTTCCAGTTTGGAAATCTGGTCTTTTAAGGCCAGTTTGCGTTTTTTCAGGCGTTGCAGGCGCAGGAAATCCACCGGCGGCGTTTCCAGCAGCCGGTCAATTACAATGTCAAGATCGCGGTGTTCGATCTTCAGCTGCTCCAGCATCTCCTGAAGCTCTTCTTCATCGTCAAGCATTTTAATAAACGAACCCTGATTAAACTCTTGTTAAACGTGCAAGGTAATACTAATAATGATACCAGCAATTGGTAAAGAAAACAAAAAAGATTTTGAGGCGCATATGACAAAGAAAAAACGCATCGGCATTCTGACCAGCGGCGGCGATTGCGCGGGGCTGAATGCGGTTTTGCGTGCGGCGGTACATGCCGGTACGCTGGCGGGATACGAGATTGTCGGGATCGAGGACGGCACGGCCGGGCTTCTGGACGATCCGGCACGCTATCAGGTGCTGACACCGAAAATGATGGACACGACAATCATGCGTCTGGGCGGCACGATACTGGGCACGACGAACAAGGGCAATCCGTTCAATTTTCCGATGCCGGACGGGTCGTTCAAAGACCGCTCGCAGGAGATTATCGACGGCATCAAGGCGCTGGAGTTGGAGGCGGTAATCGGTATCGGCGGTGACGGCAGTCTGGCGATTCTGCGTCAACTGGCGCAGCAGGGCGGCATCAATCTGATCGGCATTCCCAAAACCATTGATAACGATCTGGGCATGACGGAAATCTCCGTCGGGTTTGAAACCGCCGTCTGGACGGCGACCGAGGCGCTCGACCGTCTGCAGCCGACGGCGGCCAGCCACGACCGCGTGATGATTTTGGAGGTGATGGGGCGCGATGCGGGGCATATCGCGCTGCATTCCGGCATTGCCGGCGGCGCGGATATTATCCTGATTCCCGAGGTGCCGTATGATATGGACATCATCGCCAAAAAAATTATCTCCATCCGCGAGGAGCAGGGGCGCAACTTTGCGCTGGTCTGCGTGTCCGAGGCGGTGAAGACGCAATCGGGCGAGCTGATCGAGGTCGAACATGCGGGCGGGGAAAAACGCTATGGCGGAATCGGCCATTATTTCGCCGAGCGCATTGCGAAAATGACCGGGTTCGAAACCCGCGTGACGGTTTTGGGGCATGTGCAGCGCGGCTGTTCACCGATTCCCGCCGACCGTCTGATCGCGTCTGCTTTCGGTGTTAAGGCGATTGATCTGGTCAAAGCCGGAAAATACGACCGCATGCTGGCCTGGTCGGATCGTGAAGTGATCGATGTGCCGATTGAAAAAGCTATCGAATCCTATCAGCAGGTCGCAACGGACGGCATGCTGATGAAAACCGCCCGCGCACTCGGCATCTGCTTCGGTGATGTGTAGGTCGATATAAATCTTTAAACATGTCA
>SKHU01000292.1 GCA_007116755.1 Alphaproteobacteria bacterium | reverse complement strand
TTAGCGCATTCCGTTTAAAACGGGTCATGCTCCGTTATCTGTCGGCCGTTAGCCGTTATTGGGGCCGCCCGGCTTTTTGCGGTTTTGCGTACCCAGAGTGTTGTCGTTTGTCGGTGCGGTTTTGCTCTGGTAATAGCTGTCCAGAACATCATGGTATTTTTCCTGTACGGGCAGCGCGTTCTGGATATGCTGCGGCAGGCTTGCACCCATTTCCATTGCGGCTTCGGGGTCGTCGTTCATGATACCGTTCAAACCCTTACCGAGCAGTGTGAAGAGGCCTTGCGCCGTGTCGATGGTTTTCAGGCAGGCGTCTTTTTGCTCTTCCGTCATATTTGTCGAGGCGGAGACCGCCGTTTTGGCGTTGTTTATTTTTACAGCCATATCTTCAAGCAGATCGACCACTTCGCCTACAGCGGAAAGATCGCCCATTTGCAAGGCAGGCGCGATCTCCTGCAACAATTCGTCAGTATTGGCCGAATAACCGATCATGGCGTTGTAACGCTCGAAATCCTCAATCGTCATATCGCTGCCGGTATTGATGTCGGCAATCGTCTGGCCGGGTTTGAATCCGTACAGCGTTTCCAGCAGTTCCTTCTGCTTTTCCATCAGATTTTGCTGTGCCATCTGCTGACCGACCATGGCCTGCATCGCTTTGGTTTCGTCCAGAAATTCCTCGCCATTCATTTGTGCTTCGGCAAACTCCATCATCGGAAGTTTGGAACTCAGCGCACCTTGTTGCGCCAGAATTTGCGTTGTGAAGGCATCGCGCACATCTTCGGACAGCGTATCGGAATTTTTTACGCCTTTTTTGATGGTCTCAAGCCCTGTGACCATGTCATTGATGGTTTTTTTCTGTTTGGACATGAAGTCTTTGGCTTTTTCAGGGTCAAACATCATTTCCAGCTGTTCTTCCATGCTTGGCTGGCCGGCCGTGACCGCAAGCGCGGCGAGTTTGTTTGTTGCTTTTAAAACCTGAACGTGGTTCTGGTATTTGGGGAGGGATTCTCCGTTAAAATTCTGACTGGTCATAGCCCTGTTTTCCTTTTCAACTTATATATTTCATTTAAATTTCATCGCAGTTTTGCGATCAATTATCGCGGAACATATCCGCCGTTATGGCTGGTATATGTATAGTGAACGCGCAGCGTTGTCAATTGATTTCGTAAAATAAATGTCCGTGTTTTGCCGCTATGCGGGGATAAAAACATTGCATGCGGTGGTAAAATTATGTACAAGAAATACACTTAAAAACATATCAAAAACAAAAAAGAAAAGCGGGAACAGTGCCGTGACCGATAAAACCGAATCCCCCGTTGCGAAGCCGGAAAACAGCAAGAAACCCCTGCTGGACGGGGTGAATTTTCCGTCCGATCTGCGCCAAATCGATCGTGGCGAATTGCCGCGTCTGGCGGCGGAACTGCGGGCGGCGGTGATTGATGCGGTTTCGGTGACGGGCGGGCATCTCGGCGCGGGGCTGGGCGTGGTCGAGTTGACCGTGGCGCTGCATTACGTGTTCAACACGCCGGACGATCGCTTGATCTGGGATGTCGGGCATCAATGCTATCCGCATAAAATTCTCACCGGCCGCAAAGACCGTATCCGCACATTGCGTCAGGGCGGGGGGCTCAGCGGTTTCACCAAACGCAGCGAAAGCGCATATGATCCGTTCGGCGCGGGGCATAGCTCGACCTCGATTTCGGCGGGGCTGGGTATGGCGGTGGCGCGGGATCTGGACGGTGTGCCAAGCCATGAAAAACACGTCGTTTGCGTCATCGGCGACGGCGCGATGAGCGCGGGCATGGCCTATGAAGCCATGAACAATGCCGGTGCGATGAAAAACAAGCTGATCGTGATTTTAAACGATAACGATATGTCGATTGCGCCGCCTGTGGGCGCGATGAGCGCTTATCTCTCGCGCATGATCTCCTCCAAACCCTATCGTCATTTGCGGGAAATCGGCAAAAAAATGACGCAGAAATTCCCCGAATCCGTGCAGCGCGCCGCCCGCCGTGCCGAGGAATACGCCCGCGGCATTTTCACGGGCGGCACGCTGTTCGAGGAACTCGGTTTTTACTATGTCGGCCCGATTGACGGGCATAATCTCGACCATCTTTTGCCGGTGCTGGAAAACGTCCGTGACGCGCAACAGAACACGCCCGTGCTTGTGCATGTCGTGACGCAAAAAGGGCGCGGCTATGCGCCTGCGGAAAGCGCGGCGGATAAAATGCACGGCGTTTCCGAATTTGATATCGGCACGGGGCTGCAGAAAAAGGGCAAACCCGCCGCGCCGTCCTATACCGGTGTTTTTGCCGAAAGCCTGATTGCCGAGGCACGCAAAGACGATAAAATCGTTGCCGTCAATGCGGCCATGCCGTCGGGCACGGGGCTGGACAAATTCGCCAAGGAATTTCCAAATCGCTGTTTTGATGTCGGCATTGCCGAACAGCATGCGGTGACGTTCTGCGCGGGGCTGGCTGCCGAAGGCTATAAACCCTTTGCCGCGATTTACTCGACATTTCTGCAACGCGCCTATGACCAGATTGTGCATGATGTCGCCATTCAGAAACTTCCCGTGCGTTTTGCGATTGACCGCGCGGGGCTGGTCGGCGCGGACGGGCAGACCCATGTCGGCGCGTTTGATATCGCCTATCTCGGCTGTCTTCCGCATATGGTGCTGATGGCCGCAGGGGATGAGGCGGAACTGAAACATATGGTAGCCACGCAGGCCGCTTATGACGAAGGGCCGATTGCACTGCGCTATCCGCGCGGCGAAGGGATGGGGGTTGATCTGCCTGCGTTCGGGGAAGCACTGGATATCGGGCGCGGCCGCATTATGCGCGAGGGCACACAGATCGCGCTGGTCAGCTATGGCGGACGGCTTGCCGAAACGCTGGCCGCCGCCGCATTGCTGGAGGCCGAAGGCATCTCCGCCACCGTGGCCGATGCGCGTTTTGCCAAACCGCTGGACGAGGCTCTGCTGCTGCGCCTTGCGCGGGAACATGCCGCCGTCCTCACCATTGAGGAAGGCTCAACCGGCGGCTTTGGCGCGATGGTTCTGCATATGTATGCGGCAAACGCCGTGCTGGACAACGGCCTCAAAATCCGCACCCTGACCCTGCCCGACACCTTCCTGCCGCAAGACAAGCCCGCCCTGCAACACAAAGCGGCAGGGCTGGACGCCGCCAGCATCGCTGCGACGGCACGGCAATTACTGGGGCGCGAGGCGTCGGTTGTGATGCCGCTGTCGGCGAAGGTGAAATCAGTTTGATGCGTTTTTGTTAAGCTGGAAAGACAGTATTAAGAAGGAAGCGGGATTATCATAGTGCCTTCAATTTCTCAAATTGTGTCATGGTGTAACGATAATTCTGGGTTTTTATCTCTTTTGCTATTCTTTGCAACACTAGCTTATGGCTGGCTAAGCGGTGGTGCGCGAGCACTGGTAAATCTTCTTATTAATAAGGACAAAGAAAGCCGTATTGACCTCTTAGAGCGCAATTTGCAATTAAAGGAGCGTATGAAAAAGGACTTTTTAAAAGATAACTATTTTCAGGAGAGTTATGGTTGCGATATCTCGGAAATGCTAAAGAGGCCAGT
>SKHU01000020.1 GCA_007116755.1 Alphaproteobacteria bacterium | reverse complement strand
CCTTCCTTTTCCGCTTGCGCCTTGACAAGGCCGGATCCGGGTACAACCATCGCATACACGCCGTCGGCAACCTGGCGCCCTTCGGCAATCGCAGCCACGGCGCGGATGTCTTCAATACGCCCGTTGGTGCAGGAGCCGATAAAAACCTTGTCAATTGCGATCTCCTGCAATTTCTGTCCCGCATCCAGCCCCATATAATCCAGCGCCCGTTCAGCGGCTTTGCGCTTGCCTTCATCGGCGAAAGAGGCCGGATCGGGCACGGCAGCCGAGATCGGCAGCGCGTTTTCGGGGCTTGTGCCCCATGTCACTTGCGGTTCAATATCATGTACGTCCAGCGTTACGTCCTTGTCGTAACGCGCGCCCGCATCGGAAGGCAGGGTTTTCCACCATGCGACGGCTTTTTCCCAGTTTTCGCCCTGCGGTGCCATCGGACGGCCTTTCAGATAGGCAAAAGTCGTTTCATCGGGCGCGATTAGTCCGGCGCGTGCGCCGGCTTCAATCGACATGTTGCAGACAGTCATGCGGGATTCCATCGACAGGTTTTCAATGGCCTCTCCGGCATATTCAATCACATGCCCCGTGCCGCCCGCCGTGCCGATTTTGCCGATAATTGCCAGTATCAGGTCTTTCGAGGTAATGCCGGGCGGCAAAGCGCCGTTGACGATGACGCGCATGGTTTTGGCGGGGGTCTGGATCAGCGTTTGCGTGGCCAGCACATGTTCGACTTCCGATGTGCCGATGCCGAAGGCCAGCGCACCGAAAGCGCCGTGCGTTGCCGTATGGCTGTCGCCGCAGACAATCGTTGTGCCGGGCAGGGTAAAGCCCTGTTCGGGGCCGATGATATGGACGATGCCCTGTCTTTGGTCATCCATGCTGAAATAGGTGATGCCGAATTCCGCGCAGTTCTGCGTCAGCGTATCGACCTGCAACCGGCTTTCCGCATCTTCAATGCCTTTGGAACGGTCGGAGGTCGGCACGTTGTGATCGGCCACGGCCAGCGTCAGATCGGGGCGGCGCACCGGACGTCCGGCAATGCGCAGTCCTTCAAACGCCTGCGGGCTGGTGACTTCATGGACAAGATGGCGGTCGATATAGATCAGGCAGCTGCCGTCACCGTTTTGGCGGACAAGATGCGCGTCCCAGATTTTTTCAAAAAGAGTTTTCGGTTGCGCCATCTGCCCTTCTCCTTAAAAAAGCGTAGTTTTATGAATACCGGAAATACAGTAGCAGAAATCCGTCCGCAGTCAAGGGCACAGCATTACGCCGCAAGCGTCTGGCCGGGGCGCAGGCGGCGGTATCCTGCGGCTTCGGCGATATGTCTGGTTTTGACGGCCTCGCTTTTGTCCAGATCAGCCAGTGTACGCGCGACGCGCAGAATACGGTAATAGCCGCGGGCGGAAAGTTTTAATCGTCCGGCAATATCGGCCAGCATGGTTTTGCCTTCGGTATCCAGCGCGGCGGTTTCCTCCAGCGCTTCGCCGTCCATATCGGCATTGCAGCGCAGGCGCGGGTTTTTATTGCCGAGTCTGTCCAGCCGCGCTTTAAAAAAATCGCGTGCGGCGGCGACGCGTGCGGCGATTTCGGCGCTGGTTTCTCCGTCTCGGGCGGAGGAAAGGTCACGCAGATCAACGGCAGGCACGTCAATATAAATATCAATACGGTCGAGGAGCGGGCCGGAGAGTTTATTCTGATAATCCTCCGCACATTTCGGCGCACGGCTGCAGGCCAGTGACACATCGGCCAGATGCCCGCAGCGGCAGGGGTTCATCGCGGCGACAAGCTGGAAATTGGCCGGAAACGTCACATGGTAATTGACGCGGGACACCAGAGTCTGCCCTGTTTCCAGAGGTTGACGCAGTGCCTCCAGCGTCGGGCGGGCGAATTCGGGCAACTCATCCAGAAACAGCACGCCGTGATGGGCAAGGGAAATTTCGCCCGGTTTGGCGCGGTGGCCGCCGCCGACCATCGCAGGCAGCGAGGCGGAATGATGCGGGTCGCGGAACGGGCGGCTGCGCTTTAACGCGCCGTTTTTTAACTCGCCCGCAACGCTGTGGATCATGGACAATTCCAGTGCCTCCTCCGGTGCGAGGTCGGGCAGAATGCCGGGCAGACGCGCCGCCAGCATGGATTTCCCCGATCCCGGCGGGCCGCACATCAGGATATTGTGACCGCCTGCGGCGGCGACTTCCAGCGCGCGTTTGGCGCTTTCCTGCCCGCGCACGTCACGCATATCGGGAGCGTATTCGGCTTGCGGATTGTCTTCCAGACGCGGTTTCGGCTCGGATAAAAGCTGTGTGCCCTTGATATGGTTGATCAGCGCGACCAGATTATGCGGGGCGAGAATGTTGATCTCTTCGCCCGCCCATGCGGCTTCCGCGCCGCAGTTTTGCGGACAGATCACGCCGCGCCCCAGAGAGGCGGCATGGATGGCAGCAGGTAAAACACCGGTGACGGAGGTCAGCGCACCGTCCAGCGCGAGTTCGCCGAGGGCAACAAAATGGTCAAGCTCGTCCGCGGGAATAACGCCCATCGCCGCCAATACGCCGAGCGCAACGGGCAGATCAAAATGGCTGCCTTCTTTCAGAACATCGGCGGGGGCAAGATTGACCGTCAGCCGTTTCGGCGGCAAGGACAGCCCGATCGCATGCAGCGCGGCGCGGACGCGCTCGCGGCTTTCGGCAACGGCTTTGTCGGGCAGGCCGACGATTTGAAAAGAGGGCAGGCCGGAGGAAATCTGCACCTGAACGTCAATGTCCAGAACGTCGATGCCCTGAAAGGCGACTGTTTTGACGCGCGCGACCATGCACCGCCCTCCGCAAGAAATTTATCTTAAACAATGGCGACAAGAATAAAACCAAGCCGCGCCTGTTGGCAAGAAAAAAGGGCATCAGAAACCAAAACAGCAAGCCGGATTGACACGCGCGGCGTGATGGTGAATCCTTAACAGGAATTATAGGAATTATATAGTGAGTTGTAAAAATGAAATTTGCATCCGCAGACTTGCCAAAAATATATTGTGTCCCGTTTTTTCCATAGCGCCTGCGCGGGGAGCGGTGATAGTGTCGGAAGCTTCGTAAAAATCGCGCGGCACGGCTGGAGTCCTCAAAGTCGTTTATTCAGCTTAGCATGAAAATTCGCCGAGAGTTAAGAATTACGTTGTCGGGATTTCCCCGAGAAAATTAATTGTATCGTGTCCCGCTTTTTCCTCGCTTTTTCCTAAGTTTTGTGTTCAGAGAATTAATTGTATCGTGTCCCGCTTTTTCAGATTTTTCCCTTTCTCAAGAGTTCCCACACTCGTGTTAGTACTTCTTCCATCAAACTCTCTTTATTATGTGCTTTACCAAATTCTCTCAGCATTGTAATAATCATTTCCACAGGGATACCACCTTGCTCCCTAATATGGTCTCTTAACGATCCCGTAATACGGTTTAAAAGTTCATTATATGCCCTTAACAATTCAGGCTCTAAAACTTTTTCAGTGCCAGCCTCATAGGTTCCTCTTGCACAAACTGTAACCTCTTGTGCGAGTAGAGATAATAGTTCAATTTTTTGTTGTTGAGATATTGTTTCAGAATAAAAAGTCATTTTGTATCCT
>SKHU01000100.1 GCA_007116755.1 Alphaproteobacteria bacterium | reverse complement strand
GCCCCCGCCCCGTCCGACAGCGTAAAGCGCAGAAAATCCGCCTCCAGCGGTATTTCTCCGTTTTCAAGAAAGGCGCGGCTCTTCTCGTAGAATCCGGGACGAAAATAGCGGCTGGAAAATTCGCTGCCGCAAACGGCCGCGCAATCATGTTCTTCCGCCTTGATTTGCAGCCATGCGGATTTCATCGCCATCATCGCCGAGGCGCAGACGCTTTGAAAATTGGCAATCTCGATCGGGCGCAGACCGAGTTCGGCATGAATATGCGAGGCCAGACCCGGCACCAGCATATCGCCCAGCGTCGCCGAGGCCGCCAGATAGGTGATGTCCTCCGCCGTGTTTTCCGATTTTTCCACCGCCGCGCGAACAGCCTCTGCCGCCATTTCGGCACTGCCGTACCGCGCCGCGCCGCTTTTATCAAGCGCATAATGGCGGGTTTTAATTTTGTTCTGACGCAGCACCAGCGCGCGGTGTTTTGATTTTTTACCGCCGATCAGGCCGAGATACTCTTCCATCTCGCTATTTACAACGGGATCGCCGGGAAGAAAAGCACCGAAACTGTTGATATAAACTTCCCGCATCTAAGTTTTCTCCGCCCCGCGCCGCTGAAAAACAAAACGCGTGTAAAACCAGCTCAGTGCGATCAGGCTAACTCCCAGACCGAAGAAAGAGAAAATACGGTACAGCCCCTCCAGTGCTGCTGCATCATAAAGAAAGACTTTCGCCACTGTCAGAGTCACGATGGCCAGCGAAGCAAAACGCAGCATTTCGCTTTCCCGCCAGACACCGATGCCCAGCGCCGCAAATCCCGTCAGCAGCCAGACAGCGGAATAGGTATAAATCTCCGCATTGCCCGCCGCCGCCCATGCCATAACCGGGCCGTGGTAATAATGCCGCACCTGAAATGTCACAAAGGCCAGCACCAGCGTCAGCATCACCTTGTTCAAAAACGCCCCGCCCCGCGTAATGCCGAGCGCCAGCAATTCGCGGCGGTAGAGATAGATTGCCGCTGCAGACAGCGCATAATTCAGCCACAGCATATTGACGATTTTATAACCGGCGACATATTGCTCCGACCAATACGGATTTAACGCCAGCAGATCAAAATAGACAACGCGCGTGACGGCAAAAATACCGGCACAAATTCCCGCCAGCGTATAAGTTCCATAGCCTGTTTTGCGTCCGGCCGCAAAAAACACAAAGGCCAGCGCGAAAAACAGCGCCGTTGCCATGCCGCGCTCGGCAAAACCGAAAACCGTATCAAACATATTTTCGCCGCCGTAAAGAACCGCGCGCAACGCATAATAGGCAGCTGCGCCAATCAGGGCAAACCCTGAAATTTCCAGCGTTTTGACAAAACGCATATCCGCCTCCCTAACGCGGCGCAGAAAATATCCGGCCGCAACCAATGCCAGACCGGAACAGCCAAGTTTCAAAAGCGGCATTTCGACAAAACGCGCTGCCTCGTTCAATTCCGTAAGCGGCTGCATTGCGCCCGACAGGGCAAACAGACCGAAGCTGAGCAAAACAGCCGGAAGCAACATCAGTGCCAGCAGCACGGTCAGGATTTTGGCAATGCGCGGCAGAACGCTCATCGGCGTGCGGGCATACAGCCACATCAGTGCCAAAATCTGCGCCGCCAACACCGTGCCCCACCATTCCGCATCAAACAGAACCGTACCGCCGTAGGAGATAAACGCCACAGCCGTCAACACATACACCGCCTGCATCTTCGGCAACTCCCCGTCTTTTTTCTTCATGCCGCGCTGCAGATGCGCCAGAAGTGCAACCGCTCCTCCGGCCAGGGCAAGCGCCGCAGCAGCAAAAAATACGTCCTGCGGCAAAAACGCCGCCTCAAACACCCAGACCGGTTTTTTCTCGGCAATCACAAAAAAACCGAATGCGGAGATACCGAGAATTCTGCTCCAGAAAAATTTTGCCGGAGAGACCAAAGCCAGCGTCAGCGCCGCGCCGCAAAACAGCACGGCAAATGCCGTAAACACCGCAGGCAGCGGAAAAATATTCGGCGGCGCGTTCCAGAGCAAAAGCATCGGCAAACCGAAACCCAGCGCCGCATAAGCCGCAATGTGATACACAGCAGGACGCGCCCATGCGAGAAAAAGACTTCCCGCGGAAAACAGCCAGAACATGCCCCATTCCGCCATTCCGAAATCCGAACGGTTCAACACCGCCCCCATCAGAAACACCGCGCCGCCGAAACCGGCATAATTGACAATTTTCTCCGGCTTAATGACAAAAACGCCTTCGCTTTTCGGCGGCGCTTGCGTTTTTTCAGGCATCGTCCAGACCGACCAGACCGAAAGCGCCGCCACACCAGACAGAAACAGCATCAGCCATAACCCGTCTGCAGGCGTGAAATGCGTTTCCAGCCACAGCGCCACCCAGATAAACCCTGCGGCAACGGCCAGCAGCGACATCAGCCACCAGCCCTGCCGCTTCATCACGAAAATCAAACCGGCAAAAACCACAAACAGATAGGCGAAAAGACCGAAAGCCGATGGATCCTCCGTCTGGATCATTGCAGGCGTTGCATAACCGCCGACCAGCCCCAGCAGCGCCACCGGCGCACCGTAACGCAGCGACAGCAGCACGGCAACGACGGTGATCGCCGCCATACCTGCAAAACCGGTCAAAGGCTGCACCAGATCATATAAAGACGTTGCGGCAAAAACCGCCGCATATAAAATAACAATCCCCGCCCCCGCCAGCGATTGCGTTATACGCACAACATTGGCCATATCCGGTTTGCTCCACAGATAACGTGCCAGCAACAGCAGCGCCGCACCGGAAACCAGCCCCAATATCACCCGCCCCTCAGGGCCGAGAAGCTCATGTTCGATAGAATATTTCACCAGAAAAATTCCGGCCAGCGCCAGCGCGATTCCGCCCATCCAGACCGGCAGACGTGCGCCGAATTGCTGTTCCCACCCTGCGCCGCCCGATCCGGAAGAGTTTGACTGAGACGGCGCGGCAGGCGGCGGTGTTTTTTTCTTTTCCGCAATTTTCGGCGTTTGTTTCGTGCGCATCGCTGCGGCAGGTTGCGGCTGTTTTTTCGGCTGTGTTTCTTCTTTTTCCTTTGCCGTTTCTTGCGTTTTGACAGGCTTGTCCGGTTGTGATTGCGTCCGGATCACGGCGGATTCGCTTTCGTCCGGCTGCAGCAGTTTTTTCAAATCGCGCATCTCCTGCCGCAAATCTTCAATTGCCGATTTGTTCCGCCACGGCTGTACCAGAGCCGACCAGACGCAAAACAGCAGGACAAGAAGCAGAAAAAGCCATTCCATAAATTATGCCGCCTTTTTGCGTTCTTCCATGACCATACTCTGCAAGGTAACATAGTCGGTTTTGCCTGTGCCGAGGACGGGGATTTTATCCACCACCTTGATTTTACGCGGCACCATCAGCTCCGACGCACCCTGTTTTTGCGCATGTTTGGATATTTCCGCCGTATCGGCTTTTTCATGTTCTGTGAACAGAACCAGCGCCTCGCCCTTTTTCTGATCGGGTACGGACACCACCGCATGCGCATAATCGGGATAGGCACAGGCCACCAGCGATTCCACAGCCGTCAGCGAAACCATCTCGCCCGCGATTTTGGCAAAACGCTTGGCACGTCCTTTGATCTCGATATATCCCTCGCCATCAAAAGCAACAATATCGCCGGTATCATACCAGCCGCCTTCCGGCGGAACCAGATGTCCGGGATGATCGGCAAAAAGATATCCTTTCATAATATTCGGCCCCTTCACGAACAGACGCCCGCCCTCGTCTATTCCCGGCACTTCTTCAAGTCTATAGGATATCCCCGGCAATAACCGGCCGACACTTCCGGGCTTGTTTTGCATGGCCGTATTGATTGTCAAAACAGGTGCCGTTTCCGTTGCGCCGTAACCTTCCAGAACACGTACGCCGTATTTTTCCGCATAGATACGCCGTGTTTCCTCCTGCAGTTTTTCTGCTCCGGCGAAAATATAACGCACGGCATAAAAATCATAAGGATCCGCAAAACGGGCATAACCGGCCAGAAACGTGTCTGTTCCGAACATAATGGTTGCATTCGTATCATAGACCAGTTCCGGCACAACACGGTAATGCAGAGGTGTCGGATAGAGAAATACTTCAATCCCAGACAGCAACGGCAAAATCATTCCGGCCGTCAGCCCGAAAGAATGAAAAACCGGCATCGCGTTAAATACTTTATCGGAAGGCCCGAAATCGACCCATGCAGACAGTTGATATCTGTTCGCCTGAATATTCATATGCGTTAATACAACACCTTTCGGCAAGCCTTCCGTACCGGAGGTGAACAGCACAACCGCAGCCTCATCGGGATTATAAGGGCCGGTCATACCGTAATAGACTTGCGGAAACAGCGCCCCCGCCACCATATCCCGTATTTTGGACCACAACCCGATCTCGCCGCGAACATCCTCAAGATAAACCAGTGTGTATCCTTCGCCTTCCAGTCCTTCGGCAAGTTTTTCCAAATTCGCCGTCTTAATAAAACGGCGGGAGGTGTAAATGCGTTTAATTTTCGCAGCACGGCATGCCGCCAAAATGCTTTTCAGCCCTGCGGAAAAATTCAACATCGCCGGAACGCGTCCAAATGCCTGCAAACCGAAAAACACCGCAATCGTTGCCGCCATATTCGGCAGCAGAATGCCGACATATTCGCCGCGTTCCGTTTTCTTCGCAATATGGCTGCCGATGATAAAACTGCGCTGTGTCAGAGCGCGGTAACTCAGCGGCACACGTTCTACATCGCTGACGATGTTTTTACCGCTGCCGTGAATTTTACGCGCATCCAGAAAACCCTGAAACAATGTCGCTTGATAATTTGACGTTTTAAACAACATCTCCGACATCACACCGTACAGCTTACGCCCCATCATGGCACGGCGGGCACTTCCCCGAATATGATCGGGGACATGAAAATGCTGCGGCTGTTGAATCCAGATCGTAATTTTCGGAAACCAGCGAATTCTTACTTTTCCTCTCAAACGGGAAAACGGGGAATATTGCGCACCGTCGATCCGTACCGGTAAAATGACGGATCCGGACTTATCCGCAATCATTCCCGGCCCCTGATAGATTTTCATCAAGCTTCCCGTCACCGTGATGCGGCCTTCGGGGAAAATCACACATTTGCGATCCTGTTTCATCTCGGCAATCAGCGCCTTTGCCGCAAACGGATTCGTCGGATCCAGTGAAAACGTATCGGCGAGCGCCAAAAACGGCCGGATCCACCATTGTTTTGCAATAAACGTATTGATCGCAAAAAGCGGTTTTTCCGGTAGAAATGCCGCCAGCAGCACCGCATCCAGAAAGGAGAGGTGGTTGGCCACGATCAGAACGCGCCGCCCCGCCTTTTCAAAATTCTCTTCGCCTCTCACCTCGACGCGATAGAACATCCGCAAAATAAAACGCACAAACAAGCGCATCATGACGATCCTCCTTTACCTGTTTTGACGGTTTTCTTGGCAAGCGCCGCAGCTTTTTCCGCATTCGCCGCGCGGCGTTCGCGCACGATGCGGCGCACCAGAAAACCGACCAGAATATTGACAATACCCACCGTTAGAAAAATATCAACCACACGCATTTCCATCGCCAGCATCCCCATTGCCATAACGGAACTGGCCACCATAAACAGCGCGTTGATAATGTTATTCGCGGCAATCGTGCGGGAACGGTGTGCCGGATCGGCGCGGCTCTGCACGATCGCATAAAGCGGCACGATATAAAGGCCGCCGAAAACGGCGACCGACAATTTCGCCGCCAATACCGCCCAGTGCTGCGGATCACGGAAAAACTCCGCCAGCCCGATCAGTTCGGCATCAGGATCGGCAGGTGCGGGGCTGACCAGCCACAGCACCAGAATGGAAGCCGAAATGCCGAATGCGCCCAGCGGCACATAAACGCTGCTGACCTCCCCTTTCAACAGCTTGTTGCACAGCAGCGACCCCAAACCGATACCGATGGAAAAAGTTGTCAGAAACATCGTCACGACCATTTCATCGCCGCCGATGACATCCTTGCCGTAAACGGGAAACTGCGAGAGAAACACAAACCCTACCAGCCAGAACCACGCAATGCCGATCATCGATAAAAACACGTCTTTTTTCTGCATGGCAAATGCAACAATCCGCCATGTTTCGGTGATAAAATTAAAATTGATTTTCAGACCCGGATCGGCGGTTTTGGTGACGGGGATATGACGGCTGAACCAATAACCAACCACGGCCATCAGAATAATCACCGCCGAAACATAAGCCGTGCCGCCTTCGCGCAGAATAAAAATGCCGCCGATAATCGTACCGAATAAAATCGCCAGAAACGTCCCCGCGCCAACCAGCGCATTACCGCCGATCAGCTCCTTTTCCTTCAACAGATCAGGCAGCACGCTGTATTTGACGGGACCGAAAAACGCCGATTGCGTTCCCAGCAGGAACAGCACCGTCATCAACAGCGTGACGTTTTCAAGATAAAATCCCAACGCCGCCAGCAGCATCAGCCCGATTTCGATCATTTTCAACCGGCGGATATAGGCGGATTTTTCATGCGCATCGACAATCTGCCCCGCCACGGCGGAAAACAGAAAAAACGGCAGCATAAATATACCCGCCGCCGCCGTCACCAGAATCCGCGGATCGACCGCCAGCCGTTCGGCGGCAAAATAGGTAATCAGAATCACCAGCGCATTGCGGAACACGTTGTCATTGAATGCGCCGAGGAACTGCGTCATAAACAACGGCGTAAAACGCCGCGTTCTGAACAGAAAAAACTGCGACTGTGATTCTGCCATGGTTTATGCCCTGAATGCGCTGTTTGAATATTTAACCTGTCCGGGAATCATGGCATTTTTTTTCAATGATTTCTATCTTTATTCCCGCCTTTTTCCCCGCGCTTGACCCTTCCTTAAAATATTTTGTGATATAATGGAACATAGCCGGAGGATAAGGAAGAAATGAAATTTTTAGCAGCTGCCGTTCTTGCCCTTGCTGTTGTTCTGATGCCGCGTCCCGCCGTCGCGGAACAGGCAGATGCGACAGTATATCAGGATTACGTCGTTCTGCTGCACGGCATTACGCGGACCAGCCGCGCCATGCAGCGCATGGAGGATTATTTTGCACAACACGGCTATCGCGTCATCAATATTGACTATAAATCCCGCGAATACACCATCGACAGACTGGCTGAAAATGTCTATGAGGAAATATCCGATATTACAAAAGAATCCGAACACCGCATTCATTTTGTCGGCCATTCGATGGGCGGGCTGATTATCCGCGCGATTTTAAACCGCCACCGCCCTGAAAATCTCGGCCGCGTTGTGATGCTTGGCACGCCCAATCAGGGCAGTGAAGTCGCCGATTTTCTTGAAAACAACATCCTGTTCCAGAATTTTTACGGCCCTGCGGGATTACAGCTTGTCACCGACCAGCGACAGATCGCAAATCTGTTCGGCGATGTGGATTTCGACCTCGGCATCATTGCAGGTACGCGTTCGATCGATCCGCTCTCTTCTCTGGTGCTGCCGGGCAGCGATGACGGAAAAGTTACGGTCGAACGTACCAAGCTGGAAGGCATGACAGATCATCTCGTTCTGCCGACAACACATACGTTCATGATGCGCAATGCGCAGGTTCTCTCACAAACGCGGCATTTCATCGAAAACGGCACATTCGCCGAACCGCCGCCGCCGCGTTTTAACATCGAAACGCGTTTCCGGTTTAACCGCTAGCTATTCCGAAAGCCAGATATCTACGCTGTCATGCGCGCCTGTCGCATCAATCGCCGTAATACGGTAGGCTCCCGGCTCGTGCGGATGCCATGCGAAGCGGCTTTCCAGACGGCTGATGCCCTGCGGCCGTCCGTTGACCATCCATGTCAAAGGCCTCCGCCCCGCTCCGGCCTCCAGAATAACCGGATTATATCCGCCGCCGCTTTGATCCACGGACAGCATTGCATTTTGCGGCGGAAACAGGATGCGGAAATTTTCTCCGCCCGCTACTGCCGCAGGCGATAGCAACGACGGCATAGGATAACGCCTGAGCGCGGCCGGCGCATCACCGTAACCGCGCATTTTCAATCCGCTGCTTTCATCTTCAAATCCGCCGTCGCGCAACCGGTCAAAAACTTTCAGCATCAGCCCGGCCGTATCCAGCCCGATAAAATCCTCATGCGGTGCGCCGTCCGGCCGTCCGACCCAGATCGCAGCCGTATGCGCAGCTGAAAACCCGACCGACAGCGCGTCACGGAAACCGTATGAGGTTCCGGTTTTAAACGCGATACGGCTTGCTGAAAAACTCTCGGGCAGGAATCCGGCAGGACGTTCAATTCCTGCGAGTATCTGTGTCAGCCATCCTGCCGCCTCTTCCGACAGAAACGGACGCGCTTCTGTACCCTCTTCCCCGCGCCGATAGGATATTCTCCGCACATCCCCGCCGCGCGCCACCGCTGTATAAAGCAGTGCCAGCGATTCCAGCCGTATTCCCGCCCCGCCGAGAGCAACAGGCAAAGACGGCAATTCCGCACTACCGGGAAAAACCAGCGGCGCACCCGCCTGTTCCAGAATCGCGGCAAAACGCGCCGGACCGATTCCGTCCAGCAGCTTGACGGCGGGAACGTTCAGTGATTCCTGCAGGGCTTCGGCAACTGTCACATCTCCTGTAAATTCGCGCATGAAATTGCGCGGTGCCCAGCTGCCGAACAAAGACGGCCCGTCATAAACCATCGTGGACGGATGCGCGATTCTGTCCTGAAAGGCAATGCCGTAAATAAACGGTTTCAGCGCCGATCCGGGCGAACGCAGCGCCGTGACTGCATCAACTTGACCGCTGCGCCGCTCGTCAAAAAATCCGGCGCTGCCGATATAAGCGGTAACACGGCCGCTCTCGTTTTCCGTGACCAGAACCGCCGCACTGACCTGCGCAGGCAGTTGTGCCGCAAAATTTTCAACCAGCGTTTCCAGTGCAGATTGCAGGCTGCGGTCGATATAGGTGAAATGGGCTTTCTCCGTGCCCCTGTCTTCTGTCACAAGGCGCTGCGCCAGATGCGGCGCGTGGAACGGCAGGGCATTGCGCCGTTGCGGTACGGGATCGCCCAGAGCCTCGCGTGCGATATCTTCCGGCAGCACGCGCTGCAATACGCGGTTGCGCGCCGCGCGGGCACGTTCGGGATACAGATCGGGACGCCGCACCGTCGGCGATTGCGGCAAGGCGACAAACAGCGCCGCTTCCGCAGGTGTCAATGCCTGCGGCTCTTTTCCGAAATAGGCCAGCGAAGCGGCCCGCACGCCTTCCAGATTTCCGCCGAACGGCGCGAGCGTCAGATAGATTTGCAAAATCTCTTCCTTGCTGTGACGGCGCTCCAGTTGCACGGCGCGGAAAATTTCGATCAGTTTTGAGGGAATTGTACGCGGACGCGGTTCCAGCAGCCGCGCCGTCTGCATGGTCAGCGTCGAGCCACCCGATACGATGCGCCGCCCTGCCGCCGCCTGAAATACGGCACGCGACAGCGCCAAAGGATCAACGCCGCCATGCGTCCAATAGCGCTTATCCTCAAACGCGACGAGTTGTTTAATGTAATTTTCCGCCACATCCCCGTAGGCGACAGGCAGTCGCCAGATTCCGTCCTCCACAGTGAAGGCGCGCAGAATTTCGCCGTTCCGGTCCAGCACAACAGGGGACGTGTCATGGTAACGGGAAAGATCGGGCGGGGAAAGCCGGTCAAGAACAGGCAGCGCTGCAACGGACAGCACAATGAAAACAGCAGCAACCGCCGCTGCAATAAAAAGCTTTCTATTCCGCAGCGCCGTCATCGGTCACCGTCACCGTTCCGGATTCGCCGCGCCCGTAAAGGCCGGGATGGTACATATCCTCGACATATACACCCGGATGCGCATAAACACCGGGCGTAACCGCGCGCACGAGATAGGCGGCGCGGAACTCTGTTCCCTCGCCGCCACGGAAAGCGGCGACATAACGGTCGTCACGCAATTCCGTATGGACAAGTTCGGTTATCTCATGCCCGCGCAGCAGCCAGCCGAGTTCATCCGTTCCCGTCCCGCCGGCCAGATCGGCATTTTCCAGTTCAAATCCCGCCGGCAGCATATCAATCAGCAGATTTTCACCGCTGCGATTCTGGTGCTGCCCACTGCGCCCTTCAATCACCGCGACCAGCAGCGTGTTTTTCCCGATGCGGCCATCTTCCAGCGCGGGCGTACCGTCCATATGATAATAGCGCCGCGTCACTCTGAACCCTGCTTCTTCGGCAGGCAAAACCGCGCGCGGCGCGGCCAGAATCCCCAGCCGCAGATAGATGGTTGCATCACCGGTATTGTCCAGCGTGAAACTCCGCACCCCGTCGGCATTCTCCGCCAGCCGGATATTATGCGGCGCTTCCGTCTGTACCATCTGCGGCGGCGGCGCAAAAGTGAACGCAATTTTCTCCGATTGCTCCGGCGTCATATGCATGGCCGCACGTGTCAGCCATAACTGTTCCTGCGTGCTGAGATAACGCTGCCCGTCATAGGCGGCAATCAGGCGGTCGAACAGATCATCCGTTTTTTCGGACAGCCCGTCATTTTCCGCCAGCAGCGCCAGCAAGACCGCCTTGTTACGCAGTTGCGATCCGAAATACCAGTATTGCGCAGGCTTGTCTTCTTCCACACGGGTCAGCGCTTTCGCAAACGCCGCCTCTGCCCGCTCCGTTTCGCCGAAACGGGACAGCGCCGCGCCGATCATCGCCAGCGCCCAGTTGGTCTGCAGATTTTCCGCATGGCTGTCATAAAAGTAACGCAACTGCCCCGCATCGATTTCGCCTGCCTTGGCCAGCACATACAGCGCATAAGAGACCGCAGCCAGATTTTCCGGCGCAGCATCGGGGTTTTGCGTCCGCCGCTTGAGATAGCCGAGCGCCGTCGCCATCACGGAATCGGGAACGCCGTATCCCAATTCGCGCGCCTCAAGCAGATATTCCGAGGCAAAACTGCTGAGCCAGAGGCTGCCTTCATCCTGCGCGCGCCAATAGCCGAAATTTCCGTTGTTGCGCATATTGTTCATCACACGATCCACGCTTGCCGCCGCACGAATTTTGATCAGATCGCTATCATCCCGAAGGCGCAGCCCCCATTTTTCATGCAGCGTATCAAAATGCATCAGCGGCAGAGATGTGCTGACCAGTTGCTCCGTACAGCCATAGGCATAGCGCATCAGATTATCCACAAGCACAGAGATATTCGGCATATTGCGCGGCGCGGCCACGGCAGAAGCCGTGACAGTTCCGGGCCAGTACGCCTCGCCGATTTCGGGAGATTTATAACTTTCCCCCGGCGAAATACGCGCCTGTAACGACTGTGTTTGTAAAATCTGGTACGGACGCACCGCAAAACGCCAGTTTTTTCGCACAGAAAAATCTCCCGGCCCGTCCAGCGACAATTTCAATTCTGCCGTGCCCGTGCGCGGCAAGGCGCGCAGCGGCAGAGACAGATTTTTTTCCTCTCCCTCGGCAAAATACAGGCGCTGGCGCGCATCGGCAGCAGCCAGTTCCAGCCCTTCGACATTCAGGGACAAGCGGTACTCTCCGGCCGCGCCGTCAAGATTGTGCAAGCGCAAACTTAATATTGTTTCGTCTTCCGGCGCAAGAAAACGCGGCAGGGAGGCCTGCACGATCACCGGATCGCGCACCGTCAGATCGGCCTCGCCGCTGCCGGTTTTATCGGCGGAATAGGCAACCGCCATCAGCCGCAACCGCCCGTCAAAATCGGGAATATCCAGCAGAATCCGCGCCTGTCCGTTTTCATCCGGCGCAATGATACCGGAAAACAGCGCCACGGTTTCAATATAGGTTTCGGGACGGAACGCATCATCCGCCGCGCTGCGCTCGCGCTGTGCCGCACCGCCGGAGCGTATTTTCCCGATATGTCCTTCCGCCCCTTTCAAAAGCTGCCCGTAAATATCCCGCATCGCCGCGCCGAGTCTGCGCTGGCCGGAATAAAAACCGAACGGATCGGGCGTTTTGAAATCCGTCAGACGCAATACGCCTTCATCGACGGCTGCCACGGTCAGATATGCCTTTTCCCCCTGCGCCAGCCCCGCAACGGAAACCGGAACTTCGAATACGCCGCGCGGCCGTACCGTATCCGGAATATCGAAAGAAACATCGAGTTTTTTATTCTCCCGGTCAACGGCAATCCATGCCACGCCGACGGCGCGCGTGCCGTCATGGCGTCCGGCCGCCTCCGCTGCGGGACGGATAACGCTGACCAGCACATACGCGCCCGGCCCCCACTCTTCCGTCACCGGAACGGAAATTGTCGCCCCGTCTTCTTCCATGCGCAGATTGCGGCTGTATAACAGCTTATCATTGACGACCGTCACCAGCACCTCACCGCCGTAAGGCGGTTTGACAGCGATCTCGGCGTTGCGACCGGCAGCGACCGTGCCGGATTTAGCTGCCAGTGTCACCGTATCGGGTGTATCCTCGTCGCGCTCGCCCCAATAGCTGTCGATCCGCAGACTTGCCGCCGCGCCCGTTGCGGAATGCACGATTTCAACCCGATGCGGCCACCAGCGATTCATTTCCGGCGCTTCGACAGTGATGCGCTCCCCTTCTGTGACGGAGACAATATTGCGCTCCAGCGCTTCATCGAAATACTGGCGGCGGAACTGCCAGCCCTGATGATTGCTGAACCAGTTGTAATAATAATTTTCGCGGACGAACGTTACCTCGACACCGTCCAGCGTCCGTTCCTTGCCATCCGCCCCCAGCGCGACGATTTCAAACTGCCGTTGCCCGCTATCGGACGTACCGGCCTCGCGCAGCCCCAGATAAGTCTGGCGGTGACGGAACGGACGTTCAACAACAGCAGAAACCGCACGGCCGCCTTTCTCAAAAACGCTTGTGCGAATGCGCGCCTTGAGCGGCACGTTCAAATCGGCAAAATCGCCGCCGGCAATCGAAATTTTAATGCTCGCCGCACCGTTTTCATCTGTACGCCCCTGCGGCAACGGATAGCGCTGCGGTGTGTAATCCTCCTGCGCCAGACCGAAAGTAAAATTCCTATAATCCGGAAACGGCGCATCATCCTTCAACAGCACAACCTCGGAGGAAACGG
>SKHU01000282.1 GCA_007116755.1 Alphaproteobacteria bacterium | reverse complement strand
ACAGGAAAATCTGTTTCCCGGCTATCAATTTGGAAAATTTTCTGTCCACTCCGGATTTCGACCTTTCACGCCGGACAGCCTGCCGATTGTCAAACCGTCGCAAAAATTCCGGAATCTATCTTATAATCTCGGCCACGGCATGCTGGGCTGGACGATTGCCCCTGCCACAGCTTATAAATGCGCCGAACAAATCTGCGCAATTTACGATCTGAAATAAAACACGATATGACTTTTTCGATTATCGCCTTTGACCGCAAAAACAAACTGATCGGCTCTGCCGTTGCCAGTAAATGGACGGGAGTCGGTGGCTGCACGCAGTATTTCCGCCCCGGCACCGGAATTGTCAATATTCAGAATTGCGCCTATGCACAGGTCGCCTACCGCATTCTTGACAATATGGAGGCCGGACTTGACCTTGAAAGCAGTCTTTCCGGCGCATTGCTGACCGATAAAGCCCGTGAAAAACGACAATGCATTCTGGCCGATCTACGCGGTAATTTTTTTGTTCATAGCGGAATAAAATGCACGGCTCCGCTGTTTCACCGCATCGGGAAAAACTGTGCGGCGGCCGGAAATGCGCTGGCCTCACCCTCTGTAATCGAGGCGATGATCGCCGCCTATGAAAGCTCCCCCTCTTCTGTCATGACCGAAAAACTGCTGGAGGCGCTGGAAGCAGGACAGGCGGCGGGCGGCGATCTCCGCGGTCAGGAAGCAGCGGCCATCAAAGTCTATAAAACAACCTATCCTGTGCAGCGTTTTTATCCGATTGATCTGCGGGTGGACAGCCATGATACACCGCTTGACGAATTGCGCCGCCTGTACGGCGTTTTCGGCGCACGTGACCGGCGCGTTGAATTTTAAAAATTATGCATTATACTATCCTTGTATTTATATATTCCCGGAGATTGGAACATGAAAAAATTATTCGCCGTTTTTACCGTTTTTACAATGACACTGTTTCTTGCCGTGTTTCCCGTTTTGCAGCATGGACATGCCGAAGCACCGGAAGCTCAGGAAACAGTAGATGACCCCGGACAAGCTGCTTTCCTCTCTATAAAGACACGTGCTGAAAACGGAGATATCGCGGCGATGGCGATGCTGGGAAGTTTCTACATGCACGGCCAGCACACACAGCAGGATCATGAACAGGCGGAAATATGGCTGCGGCGCGCAGCCGGACAAGGGCATATCGAAGCACAGGGAACACTGGGGCTGCTCTATGCCGCTATTCCGTTCAGCGAATACGAAAAAGCCTATTTCTGGCTGTCGGTCGCCGCAGATCGCGGCGATATGAATGCCGCCGTATTGCGTGACCGTCTCAGCGGTTATTTCACGGAAGAAGAACTGGCCGCCATTATGGAGCAGGTTGCGAACTGGACACCGGATAGCCCTGCTGCCGCCGTTCCGGATACATCTCCCGAAACTTCTGAAACGGAAACACCTGCCGAATAGGCTTTATTTTTTCGGTTGCGGCGGTTTGCCTCCGGCATTTTTTGCCGCCGGAGTTTTCTGCCCTGCCGGCTGATCTTTTGCAATCGCAGCATCAACCAGTTTTGCTATGCCCTCTGCGCCGTTTTCACGGCAGATGTCAGAGATTTCCTGAGTTCTGGCCGCCTGCGGCATTGCATCGGACAAAGCCTCATCGCCAAAGCTGCGCTGCATGGCAGGCAAAACCGAACTGCAATATTTCAAAATCTGCTTTACGCGCTTGTCGGGATCGGCAGCACCGCGGTTAAAAGCATTTTTGGCAATCAGAATTTTCGGCATTTCCGTAAATTTGATATTTTTGGAAAAAACCTCTCCCGGCGTTTTGCCGTCCGGCGTATTGCCAACACTCTTCACGACATTATTTATAAAACTGTCAACGATTGCCTCAAAAGTCTTAACCTGTTCGCGGCTGTATTTCGGCATTACAATCTCTCCTTGATAAAAATTATATTTTAATCAGATTGCCGGAATATTTGCATATTACCAATGCATATGTCAAGGCGATTTTCTTTAATACACAGCATAAATTTATGACGTAAACCGAAAAAATTCTTTTATAATGCCGTCATGACAAGGAATACAACACCGCAGCCAATGTCTCCGACCGATCCGAACGCCGCTTTTTCGGGACTGACGCATCGCAACGCAGAAATTTCAGGCATACTTGACCGTCTGCGCATTCTGCAGCCGCAGGAAATTGCCACACGCGATCCGAAAGAGCGTATGCTGCCGCTTTTGGAAAAGCTCGGCAACCCGCATCTTAAACTCCCGCCGGTCATTCATATCGCGGGCACCAATGGCAAAGGGTCGGTTCTGGCCTATCTTCAGGCCGTTTTTGAAGCCGCCGGACACCCCGTGCATAAATTCACCTCGCCGCATCTGGTTCATTTTAATGAGCGGATTGTCACAGCCGGAAAAGATATTGAGGATACTCTGCTGAAAGAATCACTCGCAGCAGCGGAAAAGGCAATCGACGGACAGGAAATCCGCTTTTTTGACGCAATCACTCTGGCTGCGTTTTATGCTTTTGCCCGTATTCCGGCTGATGTGCTGCTGCTGGAAACCGGTATGGGCGGGCGGCTGGATTCCACCAATATATTCGATGTGCCGCTTTGCACCGCCCTCTCCGCGGTTTCGCTTGATCATACAAGCGTTTTGGGCAATACGCATGAAGAGATCGCGCGCACAAAATCCGGCATTGCCAAGCCGGATATCCCTTTTTTAATCGGCGCACAGGAAAATTCCTCCGTCTATGATATCTCTGTCCGCGAAGCTGCTGCACGCGGCGCCGTACCGCTCTGTGCCGGACGCGACTGGACGGCTTCGGAGGAAAACGGCCTGATTAAATTCAGCGGCACAACGCATCAATGGCAGATGCCCCGCCCCGCGATGGCCGGCACATTCCAAATTCAAAACGCCGGACTTGCCCTTGCAATGCTGGAACAGATTGCCCTTGGCAAAAAATTTGATTTTACGGAACAGGCACTTGCCGCAGGGCTGCAAAACGCCAAATGGCGCGGCCGTCTGCAGCGCATCACCGCAGGGCCGGAACTGGCGCATCTTCCCGAAAACGCAGCGCTGTGGCTGGACGGCGGCCATAACGCCTCGGCGGCGCAGATGCTGGCAGCGGAAATACAAAAATGGGATAAACCCGCCGATGTTATTCTGGCGCTGTCACGCAAGCGCGATTTCCGGGAAATACTGACACCGCTTTATAAAGCCGCACGCAGCATCACGCTGGTGCCGCTGGAGAATTATGAACAAGTACTCTACGATCTTGCCGATTTGCAGGCGCTGATTGCGGAAACGGATTTCAAGGCCGGATTTGCCCCGTCATGGCGTGAAGCGCTGCGCAGCCTTGCTCCGCAGGCGGAAAATATTCTGATTGCGGGATCACTGTATCTTGCCGGTGACGTTTTGAAAGAACACGGTTGATTTCCACCGCAAAGCGCTTTAAACCATCACCTATGACAAAACAAGACGTGATAAAAACAGATGCGGTGATTATCGGCGCAGGCCCCGTTGGCCTGTTCGCCGTGTTTGAACTCGGCCTTCTGGACATCAAAGCGCATCTGATCGACATTCTCGACCGCCCCGGCGGCCAGTGCACTGAGCTTTATCCCGAAAAGCCGATTTACGACATCCCTGCCCTGCCCGTTGTCACGGGACAGGAGTTGACCGACCGTCTGATGGAACAGATCACACCATTCAAACCGGAATTTCATTTCAGCCAGATGGCGGATTCTCTTGCAAAAACCGAAGACGGGCTGTGGCGTGTCGGCACGGATGACGACACGCTCCTGGAGGCTCCGGTGGTCATCATCGCCGCAGGCGGCGGCAGCTTCACACCAAAGAAACCGCCGATCAAAGGCATTGAAGAGTTTGAAAACACATCGGTATTTTATGCCGTCCGCAAAATGGAACAGTTCCGCGATAAAAACATTCTGATTTCCGGCGGCGGCGATTCCGCCCTTGACTGGACGCTTAATCTTCAGCCGATCGCGCAATCCGTCACGCTTGTCCATCGCCGCGACGAATTCCGCGCCGCACCGGACAGCGTCAACAAAATGCGGACGCTTGCCAATGACAATAAAATCACACTGCATATCGCCGAACCTGTTGCCTTGAACGGCGCAAACGGGCAGCTTGAAAGCGTACGCCTGCGTTCCAAAACCTCCGGCGAGTTCGATGTCGTCTGCGATACCATGCTGCCCTTTTACGGCCTGACGATGAAACTGGGACCAGTCGCAAATTTTGGCCTGAACCTTCATGAAAACCTGATTCCCGTCGATACGGAAAAATTTGAAACAAACACGCCCGGCATTTTTGCCATCGGCGATATCAATCATTATCCGGGCAAGCTGAAACTGATCCTGTCCGGATTCCATGAAGCCGCACTGATGGCACAGCAGGCATTCCGCTATATTCACCCCGATAAAAAGCTGCGTTTCCAGTATACCACCTCATCTTCCAGCCTACAGGAGAAATTGGGTGTCAAATAAACCGATTTCATGTAGATTGGGTGCATTATGAGCGAACGCGACCTGACAGACATCCCGCCCGTCCCGCCTCATCTTTTCAGCATTCTGGAAAGCACGCGCGCAGCGTTCCTCTTTATTGCGGAAGAATGGCGGTATCTGATGCGTCTGGCTATTCCGGTTTTGATTGTACAGCTGGGAACAGCGCTGATCTATCACCTGTTCAAAACATGGCGCGAAACCGAAAGAAGCGGCTTTGAGGCATTTCTATGGGAGTTGCCCGGCAACGTCCTGCTGGGCTGGTTTATCTGCTGCCTTGCCCGCCTGATTATATTTGGAGAGCGCCTCGGAAACCTGCCTGTGCGGGATCTGCGCTTTATGCAATACCGCGCCGACCTGATCCGCGCCTCTATTTTTCTGACTTTGCTGCTGCAGGCAGCTGTCGTCCTGCTGGCAGAAATCTCCGCCGCCTTCACCCCAAGCGGGCCGGAGCAGGAGGACGTATCCGGCATCATGCTGATCCTTGGCCTGGCCATTACCGTCTTTATTTTTTGGAGCATCCGGCTGCTGGTTACGCCGCTGCTGGCCGCCGTTGATTATCCGATCAGCCTGTTTTTGAAACAGGCACGCGGTTTCATGTTCTCCCTGCGGCTGCTGGGCGTTATCGCGCTGTGCACCATTCCCGTCTTTTTCGTCTTTCAGCTTTTTGCCGCACTGACTATGTCACCGGTCGAAACCATGTCGAAAACACAGATGCTGGTTCTCGTACTATTGACAAAGCCCGTCGGCATTATCATTTCTGCACTCATGAATGCCGGATTTATTTTTGCGCTGAAGGAAATGCTGGGGCAAAGCAAGAAAATTTAAAAAAGAACAAAGAAAATGCGTATCACCGTCACAGATCAAAACGGCACAGAACATAAAATCGACGCGCTCGAAGGCTGGAGCGTTATGGAGATCATTCGCGACCATGACCTGAACATCAAGGCCGAATGCGGCGGCTGCCTCAGTTGCGCCACCTGCCATGTATATGTGGACAAAGACTGGCTCGGCAAACTCCACCCGCCGCGCGACGATGAAACGGATATGCTGGAGGCGGAAGCATTCGCCATAGAAGAAAATTCCCGGCTTTCCTGCCAAATACTGTTTACAGAGGAACTCAACGGTTTAAAATTGACACTTGCCCCCGGCACAGAAAAAGACGCATGACGATGATGAAGGAAGGATCTGCGAATATGAGCAATATAGAGGCTCTGAAAAAAGAAATTGTTGAAACGGTGCAGGCCGCAAACGACATGCAGGCGCTGGAAACCGTGCGTGTTCAGGCGCTCGGCAAAAAAGGGAAAGTCACCGATCTGATGAAATCGCTGGGACAGATGGATCCCGAGCAGCGCCGTGAAATGGGGCAGGCTTTAAACCGTCTGAAAGACGAGATTACAGGCGAGATTGAAACCCGTGCCGCCGCACTGAAACGCAAGGAGCTTGACGAAAGGCTGCAAACCGAAAAGCTGGATATGACCCTTTCCCCGCGGCCGGAACAGCAGGGCAGCATCCACCCAATCAGCCAGACGACCGAGGAAATGATTACGATTTTCGCAGAGATGGGCTTTACCGTCGCCGAAGGGCCGGAGATCGAAGACGATTTTCACAATTTCACCGCCCTGAATTTCCCCCCCGAACATCCGGCGCGGCAGATGCATGATACGTTTTACCTGCCTGATGCCCCTGACAGCGAAGGAGAAGCGGCCACACGGCTTTTGCGCACCCATACCTCCACAGTACAAATCCATGTCATGCAGAACCAGAAACCGCCGATCCGCATTATTGTGCCGGGGCGCACTTTCCGTTCCGATTACGATATGACGCATACGCCGATGTTCCACCAGATGGAAGGTCTGGTCATCGACAAAACCAGCCATATGGGACATTTAAAACACTGCCTGACGGTATTCTGCCGGAAATATTTCGGTGTGGAGGAACTGCCCGTGCGTTTCCGCCCCAGCTTTTTCCCATTCACGGAACCTTCTGCGGAAATGGATATCGGCTGTGCCGTCAATAACGGCAAACTGGAAATCGGCGGCGGCAATAAATGGATGGAAATTCTCGGCTGCGGTATGGTGCATCCGAACGTCCTGAAAAACTGCGGTATTGATCCGGAAGAATATCAGGGATTTGCCTTCGGTATGGGAATCGAGCGTGTCGCCATGCTGAAATACGGTATTCCCGATCTGCGCACATTTTTTGAATCGGATATACGCTGGCTGCGCCATTACGGTTTCGGCCCGTCCGACCAGCCGAATACAGCTCTACGCGCCGAATAAAGCCGCGCCGGAACACCGAACTCCAATCCTGACTTCGCAACGGCAAAAAAATACAGGACAGGTGCCCGTATAAGGAGTATCGTCAGCGTGCCTTTGACTTTCCAACAGCGCAGCCAAACGCATCATGAAGGACGGCGACACCATCAGATGTCAGTAAAATCTTCCCGCGCCTGCAAAACGCGGAATACGGCGGTGATCCAGCACATGATGCCGAAAATCAGGGCAAGCCAGAAAAAATATTGCGGCAAAAGACAGATCAACACCAGAAAAATAATCGTTTCCGTGCCTTCGGCCAGACCGCCGATATGAAAGAAGGATTTTTTGCCGCGTTTTTCGGTTGTTTTGCCGTGTTTGGCGGCAACAATCGCATAAGCCAGAAAAGAAATCCCTGTCGCAAAAAAGCTGAACAGCAGAAACCCCACGATCAGCGCCTCCTCCGGCCGGCCGAGCGCAAAAAAGAAAACCGTTCCGGCATAGAAAATGAAATCACTGACAATATCCAGAAACCCGCCGAAATCCGTTATTTTTGTTTCGCGGGCAATCGCCCCGTCCAGCCCGTCGGCCAGCCGGTTTAAAAGAACGAGAACCAGCGCCGCCCCGTAAAACTGAAAAGCCAGCGCAGCGAAACAGCACAACGCCAGCACAAAACCGAAAGCCGTCATCATATTTGCCGTAACGCCGCGCGCGGCAAGATATCCCGCCATGCGGGACAGCGGCCTGTTGATAACGGGACGCATGATATAGTCAAGCATGTGCCGCGCCTTCTTTGACAATTTTAAAAATCTGGATACGCCAGAAACGGTCGGGGCGCAGAATTGCGGTTTCAATCTCCGCCCCCCGAAAAACATCTTCGATCTTTTGCCGCATGTCCCGATGCGGCAGCGCCGCCTGATGAACGCCTTTATGACGAAAACGAAACAGCCCGTCCGCCATCCTCATCACCGCGCCGTCTTTTGCAAAACCGGAAAAAAACACTGTGCCGCCGCCGCGCGTCAAACGGTTGAGCAATTGCAGATGGCGGTCCGTATTTTGTAAATGATGATAAACGGAAAAGGAAAACACGATATCCGCCGCAGGCAAATCCGCGAAAGCATCGTCATCCTCCAGATTCTTTTCCAGCAATGCGGCATCGGGCAGTTTTTCACGCGCTTTTTCCAGCATCGCGGCACTGCCGTCTACGCCTGTCAGACGCGCATCCGGATAATGTATAGAGACATCCGACAAAGCCGCGCCCGTTCCGCACCCCAGATCAAGAATAGCGGGGGCGGACAGGCCTTGCGGCAGGCGGCGGCGCATCCAGTCGATCTGCACCGTATTATAGGACGGCCAGCGCGTTTCATAAACGGAGGCCAGACGGTCATAATGGCGGCGAATCTCTTCAAATTTCGGGGACATATCGCGCTCTCTTCCTTAAAACGGCAGCTTTTGCAAAAAACCGACCAGCTTTCGGGTTTTATCGCTGAACAGCTTTTCGGAAAACCATGCGCCCGCCGCGCGTTTTCCGGCCTCGCCATATGTCGGATACGGAAAAATTGCTCCGGCCACCGCACCGATTTTCATCTTTTGCGCAATCGCCAACGCCCATGCGGAGATCATCTCGCCGGCATGCGGCGCAACAATAGATGCGCCCAGAATACGGCCGTTCTTCAATGTCACGATACGCACCAGACCTTCCGTTTTATTCTCCGTCACGGCGCGATCATTGTCTTTCAAAGGCCATTCGGCAATACGCATATCATCGCCGTGTTTTTCCCGCGCGGCCTGTTCGGTCAATCCGGCCTGCGCCAGTTCGGGCGCAGTATAGGTGACCCAGGGCAAAGCGGCATAATCGGTCTTTGCCGGAATTTTAAAACAGATATTGCGGATAATAATCCCCGCATGATATCCGGCGACATGTGTGAATTGCGGTGCGCCTGCGACAACATCGCCGACGGCAAAAATGCGTTTATTTTCCGTACGCAGCCGCGCATCGGTTTTGATGCCCGTGCGGTCATATGTGACACCGGCTTTTTCCAGATCAAGCCCGTCCGTTTGCGGCACACGTCCGGCCGCAACCAGCAGGCGGTCGCCGCCGATTGTCTCTTCTTTCCCTTGGTCATTCTCAATGGTGACGGATACGCCGCCGTTTTGATGGGAAATATTTTTGATACTGATCTTTTCATACAGCGCAACGCCTTCTTTTAACAGCGCCTGCCGCAGAATACCGACGCATTTTTCATCGTCACGCGGCAAGATCGCCCCCATATCAAAAACGCTGACCTTGCACCCAAGACGCAGATGCGCCTGCGCCATCTCGATCCCGATCGGCCCGCCGCCGACAATCAGCAGATGGCCCGGCTTTTCTTTTAAGTCGAAAATCGTTTCATTCGTCAGGGCTTTTTCTTTATCCAGCCCTTCAATCGGCGGCACGGCGGCGCGCGATCCGGTCGCAATCACAAAATACCGCGCCGTAACGGTTGCATTGCCTGCAACCACGGTGTTTTTTCCGGCAAAACGGGCGGCATCGCGCAAAACGGTAATGCCGAGATTTTCAAAACGTTCCTGCGAGTCATGCGGCGCGATTGCGGCAATCGCCCCCGCAACATGATCTTTCACAGCAGCGAAATCAATATCGGGGTCGTGCGGCGCAACACCTTGAACAGCAACGCTGCGTTGCGCCTGAGCCGCCGCCCCCGCCGCCAGCAGCGCTTTGGACGGCACACATCCGGTATTCAAGCAGTCGCCGCCCATCTCGCCCTTTTCGATCAACACGGTTTTCAGCCCCAGCTGCACAGAACCCGCCGCGACGGACAACCCGCCTGCGCCCGCGCCGATCACGCACAAATCCGTATCAATGTTTTTTTTCTCCGTCATTTTGTCTCCTGTTTATCCAGCACGAACAGGATATGTTTGTGCAGGGTTTTTGAAGTATACGTCATTTTGCGCAGCAAAAGCCCGTGACGGCCGAAAGTTTCGATCCATTCCGCCGTTGTGCGGAAATGCAGCCCCTCCGGCATCAGATTGCCGCTGCGCAACCCGTTCAGCGCATTGTCAAGACACCACAACACATGCCGCCCCGGCTTCGTTCTGTACACCGATTCCGTGACAATCAGCCGCCGCCGTGTGACACGCGCCGCCTCACGCAGCACCGTATCCGGATCGGAACAATGATGCAAAACCAGTAAAAGCAGCGCCGTATCAAAAGTTTCATCTGCAAAGGGTATGGTTTTTCCATCGTACAGCGTCAGCGGCAAATCCGTTCTGTTCATATCGGCCACATCCAGAAGCCGCACATCGCGGTTTTCCCCTGCCTGTTTTGCCAGACGGCCGTTCCAGCCTTCCGCCGCACCGATATCGATGATTTTATCGCCGTCCACATAATCCGCAATAAATGAAAAATTATGCCGCGCCCGTTTTTCCAGCGCCCGTGCAAGAAGTTTCCTCAAACCCCTGCCTCCTCTTTCAAGGCTTTTTGCGCCAGACGGGTCACATAAACCGTCACGGCAAATGCTGCGAGCAGGCCTGTGACCTGCAGCGCGATTTCCAATATACCGGTTTCGGCTTTTTCTCCGGCAGCAACACGCGCAATATCCCCCAGCAAAGCGCCGATATACACATAAACGAATGTGCCCGGCATCATGCCGATCCACGAGGCGAGAACGTAATGAGAGAATCTTATTTTTGTCAAACCGTAAGCGTAATTGACCAGATTGAACGGAAAAATCGGACTGAGCCGCGTGAGGAAAACGATTTTCCAGCCCTGCCGGCCGACGGCGCGGTCAACGGCGGCGAATTTTTTGTTATCCGCGACTTTTTCCTCGATCATACCGCGGGCAAAGCTGCGTCCCAGCAGGAAGGCCGCCGCTGCACCGGCCGTACTGCCCAGAGAAACAGCGGCAAAACCGCCCCAGATGCCAAACACCGCCCCGCCGCCGACGGTCAGAATAAATCCGGGAATAAACAGAACCGTGAAAGAGAAATACAGCAGAACAAAAACCAGATAGCCGTAAAAACCCAGCCCGTCAATCCAGCCGAGCGCCAGCGCCGCCCAGTCTTTCAGCGGCAGCGTTGCCGCACACAGGGCAAAAACAGCCAAAGCCGTCAGCAGCAAAGCGGCTTTCAAATATTTGCGGCTGACAATCTGTTTTTCACGCACAAGCATGTCCCAAATCTTTCGTCTTAAACAAACATCTTACAACGATATTCGCCCGACTGCAGAAAAAGTTACACTGATGTACTATTTTGAAAATGACATAACCAAAGCGCACGGGGAACCCCTCCCGCGCGGACATAAAAACGCAAATAACTTTAAACCTTGTAAAGACGCATTTTACCAGCCTATCTAAAACAGCGAGCCGCATGGATCGGCTACAGACCGTCTGCTGTTACGCAGCGCGGCAGATAGCGCCGAGCATTTGGCCGCAAAGCTTATGGTTGGTGTGCGAGGCCAGATCGCCGAGGGAAACCATTCCCACCAAACGCTTGTCGGCATTAAGAACCGGCAGACGGCGTACTTTATTTTTGCCCATATTGCGCGCGACATCATCGGCCGTGTCCGTATCCCAGCAATAGAGAATGTCCGGTGTCATGACTGTTTCCGCTGTTGTTCCGTCCGGGTCATGCCCTTTCGCAACGCAGCGCAAGGCAAGATCGCGGTCAGTGATCATACCGACCAGCCTGTCATTTTTGACAACAACAACGCAGCCGCAATCTCTGACCTGCATTTTTTTTGCCACCGTCTGCAGTGACGCTTCCTGAGAGACGACTTCCACATCTTTGCTCATAATGTCTTTGATCAGCTTATCGGTCATGTTCTTTTCCCTTACCATCAGTGTTAACGCGTTCATTATGGTTTAGTATGGCAGGTTATAAGGTTAGGAAGCTATGTACATATGGCATGCGGCCTGTAAGGATTGCATTAAGAATAAGGCTCGCCCCTAAAGAGTATTAAGGGGGGAGTTGGCTCGCACTTACGCTCCGCTTATATTTTTTGCCTGTATCTTGCATATCATCTTTATTTTACTGTTGGCACAATAGATACATTCCAAACTACAGAAAAAGGGGAATATCTATGAGTAACAGCAAGCAATGCCGCAAAACACCGGGCAGGAAAAGACCTTCTTTTGTCGGAGCTGTCAAAAAACTCTGGAGCGAGATGACGGATGACGAGATGGCGTATTACGAAAAGGAAAACGCCCGTTTTCTTGCCCGGCTTGAGGAACAACACAGGCTTGGCCGCAACGATAACAAGTAATCTGCAGAGCTGAACCCCCGAGAGAATTTTTCTGTGTTTAAAAATCCAAAAACCCGCGCCTTGACAGCGCGGGTTTTTATTGACGTTTTTTCACCTGATTGTTTCCTGTCACGGGTTCCGATCATTCGATTTCGATCAGCGTCTCCAGAATATCCGACGTGCTGCCGGAGCTATTGCTGGTAAATTCGGCATTCGCATTCGAGGACTGATCCCCAAGCGCATCCTGTTCGATATCCAGCATTCCGGTAGAATTGTTTAAAATGATACAGGACGAGTTGCCCATCGCAGACGATGTGGCATCCGAGCTGCCGCCGCCGCAAACCAGCGTCGTGCCGCCGCTTGCGACCATTGTTCCGTTGTTTCTCCGACTGTTCTGTTGCATCATCGAGGCAATCGCCGCGCGGTTTTGCTGTGTAAATTTCCAGCCGTCCTTTGTCATCTGGGCGGAGGCCGGCGTTGCTGAAAATCCGGTTGCCAGCACAAGGCAAATCAGACAGGTTATCGTCATTTGACGGTAAGACATTTCTTCTTCTCCTTTTGAGTAGTAGGATGGGGGAACGGATTTCTCCGTCCCCCTGTCCCGTTCATCACAAGTACTCTCCATTCGGGTGCCTTTTCAAGAGTGTCGCCCCTTTGGGTAACTTGTTCAGACTCTGTTATTCAGCAAAATTTCCAACGGAAATGCTGACGTTGTTTCCGACTGCTGTGGCAACGGAGCTTACCAGCGGGCCATCAAGCGCCGCGAGATTCGCATAGTTGTTCACATTCAGGTCGGTAACGGATGACGAAGCCGTACCGTTCGCGTAGTTGAACTGTGTCAGATCGGCCATCAGGAAGGCATCGCCGGGCTGCGTGGGTTCAAGACTGACGCTCAGGTTGTTGGCAACCGATGTCGCCGCGCTGTCAACGCTTGCATTGGTGATGTTGTCAACAGACGAAGTCGCATCGATAGATCCCGCTGTGATCTGACCCATTGCTGCTGCAAGTGTCAGGCCGAACGCAACATCCGTATGCGCATTTCCGTCCGTGTCAAACAGCGCGGGGTCAAGAGATCCCTCACCGTTAAAGCCACCGAAATTATACTGCGCATCATGCAGCGTCATTGCGGAGGTGCTTTCAAGCGACTGGTTGTTGGCAACCGCTGTGGCAGCACTTT
>SKHU01000146.1 GCA_007116755.1 Alphaproteobacteria bacterium | reverse complement strand
CCGTGGAGACTGCGACGGGGGAATAACGCATGACGGAACATGAAAAAAACGAACCCTTTGATAGCCGTGTTATCCGCGCAAAATATCCGCAGGCCGCGCATTACATGAAAATGGAGAAATATGCGCTGATGACGGCGGTTATTTGCTTCGCCGGTTTTGCATTTTCGATCATCGCCGGACAACTGGCGGATGCTTCCGGAAATCTGCAGATTTTTTCCGCAGTAATGCTGGCGTCGTTTTTCTGTTTTGCGGCAAGCGCATTTGTGTTCAATTTTCTTTCATTCCGCTGCATGAGCAAACAGGAATACCGCGCATCGGGACGTTACGTCATTCCGGTTGCACGCGGTTATTTCAATCATAAAGGCTGGGTATCCTCCCGTTACGACTATACGACCCGCGCATCGTCCTATTACCTGCGCGTCGGACAGTTTTATGTTCCGGGACTTATCTTTTTATTGCTGGGCTCGGTGCTGATGTATTCCCTTCTCGGCGACGTCTTTGATCCTGTCAGCGCAGCCGAAGGCGGCACAGCGCCTGAAAGCACATCAGAAAAATAACGGCTTAACAGCCGCACGGCAGAGATTTCCCCTATCTTCCGTCTATGTGTGTTTTAGAATCGGAAATGCCACTTTAGAGTTGACATTTATGAAAAAATGCATCATTGTCGCCCCAAGTTTGAGATGATATTTTCCTAACGAACAGAGCTTTTAATAAATATCTTTTGCCAGAAGAAGAAGAAAAACAAAAGATATGTGAGCCTCGGGGTCAAACCCTTTAATTCACCTTTCCTGAAAAGTTCCGTTTTTAAAGCGTATGAAGTCCTGTCAAACCCGGGATAAGCGGCCGCGTGTTGCGGACGTCCCGTATAACGGTTCTTTTCTGAAGAAAGGCAAAGAATGAAAAATTTTAACGAACTCGACCTGCATCCGGTGATGATGACATCGCTGGCGCAGATGAATTACCATACACCCACGCCGGTTCAGGCGCAGGCCATCCCGCCCGCTCTGGACGGACGCGATATTCTGGGATCGGCACAGACCGGCACCGGAAAAACCGCGGCTTTTGCCATCCCGCTGATTGAAAAACTGCTGCGCAATCCGCGCGGCACGGCGCTGGTGCTGACACCGACGCGCGAACTGGGCAAACAGATTATGGAGATTATGCATCAGCTGCTGGGACGCAAAAGCCCGATCAAAACCGCGTTTATTATCGGCGGCGAATCCATGGGCAAACAATATGCGCAGCTTAAACAGCAGCCGCGCCTGATTGTCGGTACGCCCGGCCGCATCAACGATCATCTGCAGCGCGGCAGTATGAAACTGCACGATACGGATTTTCTGGTGCTGGACGAAACCGACCGCATGCTGGATATGGGCTTTACCGTCCAGATCGACCGGATTTTGCATTACATGCCGAAAAAACGCCAGACGCTTTTATTCTCCGCAACGCTGCCGCCGAATATTTTAAAACTGTCGGAAAAATATCTGAACAACGCCGTGCGCGTCGCCGTCGGATCGACGACAACGCCGCTGAAAGCGATTCGTCAGGAAACCATGCATCTGGACGGCAGTGAAAAATACGATGCGCTGGTCAACCAGCTCAACGCCCGCAGCGGCAGCATCATTATTTTTGTTAAAACCAAATACGGCACCGAAAAACTGGCCAAAAAGCTGAACAGGGAAAACCATGATGCTGAAGCGATCCACGGCGATCTGAAGCAAAGCCGCCGCGAACGCGTGATCAGCGGATTGCGCAATAAAAAATACCGCATTCTGGTGGCCACGGATGTTGTGGCGCGCGGGCTGGATATTCCGCATATCGCCCATGTCATCAATTACGATCTGCCGCAAGTGGCGGAAGATTATATTCACCGTATCGGCCGTACCGCACGTGCGGGGGCGGAGGGCGCCTCTTTAAGCCTCGTCACGCCGCAGGATCGCGATAAATGGTATGCGATCAGCGTATTGATGGACCCGTCTTTGAAGGGAAAACCCGGCGCTGCGCCGTCCAAAGGTGCATCGTCCAAAAACGGCGGCAGGCATAAACGCCGTTTTGCCGCAGGCAATAAATTCCGCCCGCGCAAAAACAGCCGCCGGAAAGCCGCAGGGTAAAACCCGCAGCCAAGGGCGGCTATAATTGAGCAAAAAGTGCAGGCTTATTCGCCGTAACCGCCGCCGCCGGGGGTTTCGATATGGATGATCTCGCCGGGTTGCAATTCGGTCTCGCCTGTCGAGGTGATGATCTCGATCGCGCCGTCTTTGCGCTCGACACGGCACAGCCCTGTTTTACCTGCGCCGCCGCCCTTGATACCGAAAGGCGGGATTTTGTGGTGATTGGCCAGCAAAGCCGCCGTCATTTTTTCCAGAAACCTGATGCGCCGCACGACACCGTCGCCGCCTTTGTGTTTCCCTGTGCCGCCTGACCCCTTGCGGATGGAAAATTCTTCCAGACGCACGGGATAGCGGAATTCCAGAATTTCCGGATCGGTCAGCCGCGAATTGGTCATATGCGTCTGCACGGCAGAGGTGCCGTCAAAATCCGGCCCCGCACCGCTGCCGCCGCAGATCGTTTCGTAATATTGATGTGTTGCGTTGCCGAAGGTGAAATTGTTCATTGTGCCCTGTGCTGCGGCCAGCACGCCGAGCGCGCCGTAAAGCGCATTTGTCACGCATTGTGAGGTTTCGACATTGCCTGCGACAACTGCGGCGGGCGGCTTCGGGTTCAGCATCGTTCCTTCGGGCACGATCATTTTGACAGGGCGCATACAGCCCTCGTTCATCGGAATCGCATCATCAACCAGCGTGCGGAACACATACAGCACCGCCGCGCGGCAGACCGAAAGCGGCGCGTTGAAATTGCTGCCGGAAAGTTGTTCGGACGTGCCGGTGAAATCGACAGTGGCGCTGCGCTGTTTTTGATCAATGGAAATCTTCACGTGAATTTCCGCGCCGTTATCCATTCTTTGCACGAATTTTCCGTCTTTCAAAACGCCGATAGCGCGGCGCACATGTTCTGAGGCATTGTCCTGAATATGTTTCATATAGGCGTTGACGACATCCAGCCCGTAATCGCGCGTCATTTTATGCAATTCCTGAACGCCGCGCATATTGGCGGCGATCTGCGCGCGCAGATCCTTGATGTTCCGGTCAATGGCGCGGGCGGGATATTTGCCGCTGCCGAGAATCTCCCGCAATTCCGTTTCGCGAAAACGTCCCGCGCTGATGATTTCGATATCGTTCAGCAGAATGCCCTCTTCATCAATATGCGTACTGAAAGGCGGCATGGAGCCGGGGGTGATGCCGCCGATATCGGCATGATGCCCGCGCGAGGCGACATAAAACAGCGGCTCTTGCGGGTCGTTTTCGTCAAAAACGGGGGTGATGACGGTAATATCGGGCAGATGCGTGCCGCCGTGATACGGGTCGTTGAGCATATAGCAATCGCCCGGTTTCATTTTGCCGCTGCGGTTATTGATGATCGTGCGCACGCTCTCGCCCATCGAGCCGAGATGCACGGGCATATGCGGCGCATTGGCGATCAGCCCGCCTTCGCGGTCGAATACGGCGCAGGAAAAATCCAGCCGCTCCTTGATATTGACGGAATAGGCGGTTTTTTCCAGCACCGTGCCCATCTGTTCGGCGATCGACAT
>SKHU01000176.1 GCA_007116755.1 Alphaproteobacteria bacterium | reverse complement strand
TTCTGCGGCACGGCTTTTTCTTGCAAAAGCTTGGCTAATTCCCTGTCTTTCCAAAAATACATTGCGTTATATCCTTAGTGTGTTGCAGCGCGGTTTAAGCGGGGCATTATTTGCGAATCTATGGCTTCCATCAACCGCGCCAGTTCTCTGCGCACGGTCTTCAAATCTTCACCTTCAAAAATTTCCGCACTTAGTCGGGCGGCTTCGTTAATTTCACCGCACGCATTTTCAAGAGCTTGACGAAAATCTTGAGATGGTTTGGGCATTCATTGACTCCGTTTTCGTTGATCGCGACTGAAAGCAGTCAGTTTCTTGCATCTGCGTCCTCTGCGCTTCTGCGATTTTTTAAAAACGACTAAGCCGTCTTCTTATTCGCCGGATTGCGCGGGTCTTCGAGCCATGTCATATAGGGCTTGTCGTGTTGGACTTCCTCCATTGTGATGCAATCCTCAACGGGGCAGACATGCATGCACAGGTTACAGCCGACGCATTCTTCGTCAATCACCGTGTATTTGCGCTGCCCGTCCACGCGCTCGGCCGTGATGGCCTGATGCGAGGTATCTTCACAGGCGATGTGGCACAGCCCGCATTTGATGCACAAATCCTGATTGATCAGCGCCTTGATATCGTAATTCATATCAAGCTGTCCCCAATCAACGAAATTCTTTGAGGCAGCCCCGCGAAAATCATCAATGCTATGATAGCCTTTCTCATCCATCCAGTTATTGAGGCCGTCTACCATATCCTCGACGATTTTAAAGCCGTAATGCATCGCTGCGGTGCAGACCTGTACCGTGCCTGCGCCCAGTGCGATAAATTCCGCCGCATCGCGCCATGTTTCCACACCGCCGATGCCGGAGATCGGGATGTTTTTGCATTCGGGGTCGCGGGCGATTTCTCCCACCATATTCAGCGCAATCGGCTTGACCGCCGGGCCGCAATAACCGCCATGCGCGCCTTTGCCGTTGACGACAGGCTCGGGTGCCATAATGTCGAGATTGACAGCGGTGATGGAATTGATGGTGTTGATCAGTGAAACGCCGTCCGCACCGCCATTGACTGCCGCGCGGGCGGGCAGCAGAATATTGGTGATGTTCGGCGTCAGTTTCACCAGCGTCGGAATCTTTGTGTGCTTTTTGCACCATTCCGTCACCATCTGGATATATTCGGGAACCTGCCCCACGGCTGAGCCCATGCCGCGTTCGGACATACCGTGCGGGCAGCCGAAATTCAGCTCGATCCCGTCGCAGCCTGTCGTTTCAACGCGGCGCAGGATTTTCTCCCAGCTTTCCTCCTCGCAGGGCACCATCAGCGACACGACCATCGCGCGATCCGGCCAGTTCTTTTTCACGCGTTCGATTTCTTTCAGATTGACGTCCAGCGGGCGGTCGGTAATCAGCTCGATATTGTTGAAACCGGCGATTTTCTGGCCGCTATAATGCATCGCGCCGTAGCGGGAGGAGACATTGACCACCGGCGGATCTTCGCCCAGCGTTTTCCAGACCACACCGCCCCATCCGGCCTCGAACGCGCGGACGACGTTATATTCCTTATCCGTCGGCGGCGCGGAGGCCAGCCAGAACGGGTTGGGTGATTTGATACCGACAAAATTTGAACTGAGGTCTGCCATAATAAAAATCCTTTTTCTTGAAATATTTTAAGCCGAAAGCGCGCGGTCAATGGCAATCGCGGCGCGTTTGCCGTCCTCGACCGCCGCAACGGTCAAATCCTGCCCTTCGATGCAGTCGCCGCCCGCCCAGACATTGTCCAGCGAGGTCTGGCGGTCTTCATTGACGGCAATCTTTCCCTTCGGCGTGATGGTCAACAGGTCGCGTCCGCCCTCCTGTACGGGGGAGGGGACGAAATGCTGGCCGATCGCCTTGAACACCGTATCGACCAGCAGGGTGAAGGTGTCGCCCGTTCCGGTCAATTTGCCGCTGCCGTCAAGCTGCGTGTATTCAAATTCGATCTGGCGCACATGGCCGTTCCAGCCGATCAGCCGTTTCGGCTGCGCCCAGTGTTTGATGACAACGCCGTTATTTTGCGCCAACTCCTGTTCGTGCCATGTCGCGTTCATATCGTCTTCGCCGCGGCGGTACACCAGCGTGACATCCTCCGCACCCAGACGTTTGGTCTGGATGGCGATATCAATGGCGGTGTTGCCGCCGCCGATGACGACGATTTTGCGCCCGACGGGCAGCTTGGACAGGTCTTTGGCCTGCCGCAGCGCGGCGATATAATCGACGGCGTTTTCCACGCCTTTTAAATCTTCGCCGTCAAGGCCGAGTTTGTTGACACCGGAAAGCCCTGTGCCGACAAACACTGCATCGAAGTCGCGGCGCAGTTCTTCCAGCTTTATTTTTTCGCCGAGCGCGTGTTCATAGCGCATCTCGATACCGCCGATGGAAAGAATATAGTCGATTTCCTTTTGCGCAAAATCATCCGGCAGCTTATAGGCGGCAATGCCGTATTCGTTCAGGCCGCCGGCCTTCGTTTTTGCATCAAACACGACGACATTATGGCCGAGCGTTGCCAGACGGTGGGCGCAGGACATACCGGCCGGCCCCGCACCGATTACGGCGATTTTTTTGCCTGTCGGCTCTTTGCGGGTAAAAATCTGTTTGTCGTCGCGCTGCATCAGCCCGTCCACGGCATAGCGCTGCAAGCGACCGATTTTGACGGGCTGGCTGTTTTGCGTGTTGCGCACGCAGGCATCCTCGCAGAGTTCCTCGACAGGGCAGACGCGCGCGCAGGCACCGCCCATGATATTGGCGGTCAGAATATCCGTCGCCGCGCCTTTGACGTTATCCGTGGAAATCTTGTGAATGAAGCTTGGGATATCAATGCCGGTCGGGCAGGCCTCGATACAGGGTGCGTCATAACAGAAATAGCAGCGGTCGGCCTCGATAATCGCGCGGCGGCGGTCGAGCGCGGGCAGCAGATCGCTGAAATTTTCTTTGTATTCTTCCGGAGAGAGCCGTCCTGCGGCGATATCGGGCGTTTCGGGAACGGGCGGCATTTCGATCGGCGTTTTCGCCGCGTGGGAGCTGTCTGTCATATCAATCCTCAAAATAAATGCGTCAATATTTTCTATAGCTACACACGCTCTATCGCACCGCAAACGGGATATATGCAGGAAAAAGGTAGTCTAAGCCTCATCCCGCGTCAAGTGTTTCGGGGTTTTCGGCTTTTTTTATTTGAAATATTATTGCGGGTTTTTTGGAAAATATTTAATTTTTGACATTCTCGACAGGCTTGCCTAAACTCGGAATCACTTCAGAAGATACATTGAAAAAAATCAGATTTGGGAGAATCGGATGAACAAGCCGTTGCGTCTTGCCATCGAAGGCAATATTGGTGTCGGAAAATCAACACTTTTAAATACTCTGCCTCTTGAACTTGGCGAAAACTGGCATCCGCTTCCCGAACGTGCCGACGAAGACCCTGAATTCAAACGTCTTTTGAACGAATTTTACGCCGACCCCAACAAGCGCGTCGATCTGCAGGCCTGGATCACCAACAGCCGGATCGAGGAATGCAAAACCCTGCGCGGCGATTCCAACTATATTTTTGAACGCTCTTTCATCGGCGATATGATTTTCTGCCATGCCAATTTTATGCGGCACGAGCGCCCGTCGGGCGATCTTCTCGGCTTTTA
>SKHU01000236.1 GCA_007116755.1 Alphaproteobacteria bacterium | reverse complement strand
GCAGAATCCGGCGCGGAGCCGGAATCAGAACCGGCCGTCAAGAAAACCAACGGCGCGGCACCTTCGCCTTAAACCGTAAAAAAGCCGGAGATTTTTGTTTTTGCTTATTTCTTCGGGCCGCGGCCGCGCGTGTAGCTGCGGAAGTTCATATTGCGGCGCGCCCTGATCTGTGCTGCGGTTTCGATGCCGTCGAACAGTTCTTTATGGCCGCGCTGGCGGGCGATCTCCTCGGCCGTATCGCCGTTTTTATCCTTATCCTCCGTGCGCGCACCTGCCCGCACCAGCACTTCGATCCCTTCGCGGAAACCCCAGCAGGCGCACCACATCAAAGCCGTCCAGCCCGCATCGTTGTCGCACGCGTGCAGATCGGCACCGGCCTTGATCAAAAGCTTCATGGATTCCGCGTCATCGGCATAACCGGCCTGTATCAGCGGCGGCCAGCCGTCATTCGTATTGGCGATATTCGGATTGGCACCGTTTTGCAGCAAAATCCGGACGCAGTCCGTTTTGCCCTGCCGCGCCGCCTGCGACAGGGCTGTTGCGCCGTAATCATCACGCGCATCAATATCGACCATGCCGCTGTCGAGCAATTCCTGCAACTGCTTTGCGTTGCCGTCCTCGGCGGCAAAGAAAAAACGGTATTGCGGCGTATCGTAGGGCGGAATCATCGTATCTGTTGTGCCTGTTTGTTTGATTCTGGAAATTTATCAGCCACTATAGACGGAAGAATATTTTATGTCTATGAAAAATTCTTGCGTTTTTTGCTGAAAAACGCTACGGTATTCTTCATGAAAAACGGTTTGGGTTTTGATAAATCCCCTGCGGATACGCGGGTGGTCGTAGCGATGTCGGGCGGTGTGGATTCTTCGGTCACAGCGGCGCTTTTGCACGAGCAGGGTTATCACGTTATCGGCGTGACTCTGCAACTCTACGATCACGGGGAAGTTTTAAAGAAGAAAAACGCATGCTGCGCGGGTATCGATATTTATGATGCGCGCCGCGTTGCCGAACAATGCGGTTTCGATCATTATGTTCTCAATTACGAGAACAAATTCAAACAAAGCGTTGTTGATGATTTTGCCGACAGCTATCTGCGCGGCGAAACGCCGATTCCGTGTGTGCGCTGCAATCAGACTGTTAAATTTCGCGATCTTCTGGCCATGGCGCGCGATCTGGATGCCGATTGCATGGCCACGGGACATTATATCCGCCGCGTTGTAAATGAAAACGGAAGCGCGGAGCTGCACGCAGCGGATGACGGCGGCAAGGATCAAAGCTATTTTTTATTTGCAACAACGCAGGATCAGCTTGATTTTCTGCGCTTTCCTCTGGGGGAAATGTCAAAGGACGAAACCCGCCGCCATGCGGAGCGCTTTGGCCTGTCCGTTGCCGACAAACCCGACAGTCAGGATATCTGTTTTGTTCCCGACGGGAATTATGCCGATATCGTCAAAAAACTGCGCCCCGAAGCAAAAACACCGGGGGATATCGTGCATATCGACGGTCGCGTACTGGGACGGCATGAGGGGATTGTCAATTATACGATCGGCCAGCGGCGCGGTATCGGCATCGGTGGCGGCGTAACGGAAAATAACAGCCCGCTTTATGTCACGGCGCTGGATGCGGCGGCAAACCGCGTCATTGTCGGCCCGTATGAGTCGCTGGCGCGCGATATTGTCTATATGCAGGATACGAACTGGCTGGCGGAATTTGACGGTGCGGCGGGCGTGGACGTTGCGGTGAAGCTGCGATCAGGGCAGCAGCCGTCTCCGGCACGGCTGTTCCATGATGATGCGGGACGTTATTTTATTATGCTGGAACAGCCGCAATTCGGTATTGCTGCGGGACAGGCCTGTGTGTGTTATAACGGTACGCGCGTATTGGGCGGCGGCTGGATTTCCGGAACAGGCCGGACGGAAGCCGCCGAAGCGGCCTGATAAAAACGGGGGATCCTCGATCTGGGGGCAGGGTAAAAAACAATGGTGCAAAGGGCATTGATCGCGGCCGTAAAGGCCAATGACTTCCAGCAGGTTTACAGTCTGCTGGAAAGTAGCGCGGATGTGCATGAACGGGATGAAGACGGCATGACGGCGCTGCATCATGCGGTGGGGACGCAGTGCAACAATATCAATATCATTAATCTGCTTTTGAAAAGCGGCGCAGATGTGCATGCGGTTGCCAAAACCGGCGCGCCGCTGGATATCGCCGTACGTCATCCGATGGGTCTGCACGCGGTACAGGCTTTGCTGGCAGCGGGAGCCAATCCGAATTTTGCCTCCAAACCCGGCCAGTATGAAAAACAGACATCACTGCATTATGCCGCCGTTTACGGGACAACAAAAATCATCGCACTTCTGATTAAAAAAGGCGCAGATCCGAACCGGCTGGATGGGGTGGGGAATGCGCCTTTGCATTGGGCGGTCTCGCGTTATGAAGCGGTCGAGGCGCTTTTATCCTGCGGTGCGCGCGCCACCATCTGCGGCCCTTCGGGCATTACACCGCTGCATGCTTTGGTGACAATGGGCGACGAGCGGGCGAATATCGCCACGGCAGAGCTTTTGATTGGCAAAGGCGCCTGTGTCAATGCGGCCGACCGTTTGCTGAAACAGACACCGCTGCATATCGCCGCGCAGGAAGGGGCGTATATGATGTGCCGGACGCTGATCAAGAACGGAGCGAAAACATTGCTGAAAGACGCTTACGGCAAACTGCCCGGCCAGCTTGTTCCGGAAAAAGACCGCCATATTTTTGAAAGTTTCGCTGCCGGAAATCTCGACGGGCCGGAGGCCGACAAGATGCTGCTTAAAAAGCCTGATTATCATCTGCGGGCGCATTTCCTGCATTTTCTGGAATAACTGTTTCTGTCATAGCAACGGGGGCGGCCAGAACACGTTTGCTGGAGCATCCGTAAAAATAATTGGTCAGGGCGTAGAACACGGCCGACAAGGATTGTGTGACAGCGGCAGATATTGTCGTTCCAAGAAATCCCGCCACGGCATAGGGGATCAATGCAATTTGATAACCGATACTGCAGATAAATGGAACACGTTGCTGCACCGTATCGGCAATGCGGCCGGATATGTCGCGCAATATGCGGTGTAACGCTGTGCGGGCGGGGCGTGCAAGTCTTTCCTTGCGGCGGCGGCTGATTTGTTCGGGACTTTTTTCCGGCACGTAAGCACCGATCAAAGAGGCAAGAATAAAAATCAGCCCCGACAGGCCGATGCCGTCAAGGCCGATGATGCGCTCCCCTGCGGTGACTTCAAAAAATGTGTGGCGCGTTTCCTCAACATAATTCAAATAAGGAAGCCCTGTGATTGCGCCGCCTGTCACCTGTAAACCTGCGGCCAGCAAAGCGGCCATGCCGAATTTGATCTGCAGCATGGCAAATTCATGCGGATAGCGGACGGGATCGAAAAAACGCCGCAGGCCGGGATTGTCATCCTGCGGATCGTAAAATTCCGTATCGGATTGTTGTTTTCAGTCGGCATAAACTCCCAATACGGCATCTGCAATGTAGAACAGAATGCCCGCAGCGATCAGCAGAGGATTGCCGGTAATCATCCCCGTGCCCAGCATAAAGAGATCGCCGCAAAAACCAAGCCTGCCGCTGGTTTTGCCCGGGTTTTCCTTTGTCCATTTAAAAACATGCCGCATGATTTTTATTCCGTTTTTATTTTGGCGTGT
>SKHU01000211.1 GCA_007116755.1 Alphaproteobacteria bacterium | reverse complement strand
CTGGCCGCGGCTTTGGCGGATTTCCCGAATACCTCGGATATTGACGACGGCTCGGCACAGGGCAAGCGGCAATATGATTTCAGAATGACCGATCTGGGTTATGCGCTGGGTATGACGACGGAAAGTGTTGCACGGCAGGTGCGTGCCGCGTTTTACGGCAGCGAAGTATTCAAACAGCAGCGCGGCCGCGATGAAGTGCGCGTTCTTGTCCGTCTGCCGGAAGAACAGCGTTCCTCGCAATATTATCTGCACAATCTGATGCTGCGTGCGCCCGACGGCAGCGATGTGATGCTGCGCGATGTTGTGCAGATGGAGGAAGGCCGCGCCTATACCGCCATTCACCGCCGTGACGGGCGGCGCGTGGTGCAGGTGACGGCCGATGTTGATCCGCCCGCGCATTCGGGACGCGTATCGGCTGCGATTACCGCCGATACGCTGCCGGAGCTGCAGCAGCGCTATCCGGGGCTGAGCTATTCTTTTGAAGGGCGGCAGGCGGATATCCGCGACAGTATTGTGGCGCTGCTTTGGGGTTTGTTTGCGGTGTTGTTTGTGATTTATGTGTTGCTGGCGCTGCAATTCGGCAGTTACGCCCAGCCTTTCATGGTGCTGCTGGCCATTCCTTTCGGCGCGATCGGCGCGGTGTTCGGGCATCTGATTATGGGGTATTCGCTGAGCATCATGAGTCTTCTGGGCATGATGGCGCTGACGGGAGTCGTCATCAACGGCTCGCTGATTTTGATTGATTTTGCCAATCGCCGTATTGCCAAGGGCATGGCCGTGCGGCTGGCAATGGTGGATGCGGCGGTGCAGAGATTCCGTCCCATTCTGCTGACGACGTTGACGACTTCTGTCGGGTTGGCGCCGATGATTCTCGAAACCTCGCGGCAGGCGCGGTTTTTGATACCGATGGCGATTTCTCTCGGATTCGGGATTTTGTTCGCGGCGCTGATTACGCTGGTGCTTATTCCGGCGCTCTATGTCATTATAGAGGATGTAAAAAATCTGATCGCCCGCGTCACAGGAGAAAAAACAGGTGCGCCGCAAGACCCCGAACAACAGCGGAAAGGAGAATTCGCCGGATGAAACAGGCCGTGTCGCATATTTTCCGTCTGCAAAAAATTCGCCCTCTGACAGGAAGCCGACCGACGAGGAACTGGCGGCGCGGACGGCTGAAGGCGACCGTGCGGCTTATGCGGAAATTGTGCGGCGGCATGCGCGGAAATTTTACGCATTCGCCTTTCGTTATCTGGCCAACCAACAGGAAGCGGAGGATATCGTGCAAACAGCTTTGCTGAAATTCTGGCAGCGTCCGCATCTGTGGGACGCCTCGCGCGGGGCGCGGTTTTCGACATGGTTTTACCAGATCATTCTGAACGCCTGTCGCGACGCGCTGCGTACACGCGGAAAAATCGTGCCGCTTTTTGAAGACGGCACGGTCGCGGAAAGCGATCACGACACGCCGGAGGAAGCGCTCATTCGCAAGGATGTTCTGCACTATCTTCAGCGTCTGCCCGAACGCCAGCATCAGGCCGTTCTGCTGTGCTTTTACGAGGGTATGACCCATAGCGAAGCGGCGGCGGTGATGGGAACGACGCAGAAATCCGTAGAGCTTCTGGTGCGCCGCGCCAAATCCGCGCTGAAAGAGATGATGGAAGAAGACAGCGAAAAACACCGCAGAAAAGGGGGAGGACATGACGGATCACAGGCTGAATAATTTTTTGAAACAGGCCGCTGATGTGCCGCCGCCTGCCGAAGATTTCGAGCGCCGTATTCTGGCCGCAGCAGAAAAAGTGCAGCAGGAACCCGCCGCACCGCTGCGTGAGTTCCCCCGACTGACCGCATGGCGCGCGGCCGCCTCGGTGCTGCTGTTTGCCGCAGGGCTGATGCTGTCGGGTGCGATTGAAAAACCGGAATCGGGATACGGAATACAGGACAGCGGCATGGAGATTGTCGCCTATCTTTTTGAAGAAGACGGAGGGATGCTGTGAAACGTCTGAAAACCGCATTGCTGATTTCTCTGGCGGTCAATATTTTTCTGGCCGGTTTGCTGATCGGCGCATATTGGCCGAAAAAACCGGTAGAATTTGTGCCGGAAAACAGCCCTGTTGCAGAGGTGATGACACCGGAAAAACGCGCATTTTACGAGGAACGGATGGCAGAGGCCGTGACAGGGTTTCAATACAGCCGCGAGCAGCTTGACGCTGCGCGGGAAAAATTTATGACGGCTCTGGGGCAGGAGGAGTTTTCCCGCCCGCAGCTTCAAGCGATTGCCGAAGATATGGTGCGTCACCGCGTCACGCCGTTCCAGTCCATGCTGAAAACCGTTACCGATATGGCTGAAGAAATGACGGCGGCGGAACGCCGCGCCGTGGCCGAAGACATCACCCTGCGCCGCGAAGCCTATAAAGCGCGGCAAAAATGCGAATAAATCCTCATTTTTGACTCGGCATTTCCCGTAACATATGTTAGTTTTCCAAACAGTACGGTTATAGTCCTATTTAAAAAACGAAAAACGACGGAAAACAACAATGCCCAAAGACGGAAAACATATTCCGCCGGACATGCTGTCGCCGCACAGTGCCCAGGATAAGGCGCTGATCGAGCTGGCACAGATGCTGGTGCGCGTGCCCAGCATCACGGCGCTGGACGAATCCGCTTTGCCGGTTTCCGCAAAAACGTTGGACATGATGGAGGATTTCGTCCGCAATTGCGGCGGAACGGCGCAGCGTATGAAATTTTCCGGCGGACATGACAAATGGGATTATCCGGTGGACAATCTTTATGCCGAATGGGTGATCGGAGATAGCGGGGCGGATGCGGCGGAAAAATTCCTGTGTTATATCGGCCATACCGATGTTGTGCCGACAGGGGTGCGCGGCGAATGGTCGGATGATCCGTTTTCCGGCACTATTGAGGACGGATGGCTGCGCGGCCGCGGCATTACCGATATGAAAGGCAGCGTTGCGGCTTTTGCTGCTGCGGTGCGGGAGCTGGTTGAGGAAAGCAAAGACGGCAATATAAATATTCGCATCGGCATTATTCTGACTACGGATGAAGAATGGGCAGCGGTCAACGGCACGCGCAAAATTCTGGACTGGATGAAAAAACACGGCAAAAACCCCGACGGGTTTATCGTCGGCGAACCGTCTTCGCAGGATGAAATCGGCAGCCATATCAAGCTGGGGCGGCGCGGCAGTTTGTGCGGAACATTTACCGCCAAAGGCGTGCAGGGACATGCCGCCTATACCGAGCTGTTCGAAAATCCGAACCGCGCCCTGTCACTGGCCATGACAATTTTGAATGCCGAGGAATGGCATGACGGCAACGCCTATTTTCCGGATACGAATTTTGAAGCGGTGGCAACAAAATCGGGCGATTTTAACGCGTCTGCTGTAATTCCGGATCGTGCCGAGGCGCTGTGGAATATCCGCTTTACCCATAAACAGACGCCGGAAAAACTGGAAAAATGGATCAGGAACCGTCTGGAAAATCCGCCGGATTGGGCAAAAAAACATCCTGATGCGGATAAGCTGAAACATATCACGGTGAAGGCCAATCTTGATACGGCTTCCGTTCCCTATTACAGCCCGCCCGCGTCGCTGGCGCAAGCGGCAGCGGCGGCCGTCAAAAAGGTCAGGGGCAAAGCACCGGTGCTGGACGGCAGCGGCGGCACGACGGACGGGCGTTTTGTGCAATCCTACTTTCCGAAGG
>SKHU01000233.1 GCA_007116755.1 Alphaproteobacteria bacterium | reverse complement strand
GCCATGAAGATGCAGCATCCGGCACTCGCACCCCAGGCCGGGGTGGTGCGCCGCCTTGACGTCAGCCTCGGCGAGACGGTGGACGAGGGTGCGGCCCTCCTCTGGCTGGAGCCCATAGAGAGCGCGGAGGCGGGCGCCGGCGCGACCGAAGGCGTCGATCTGGAGCACATTCGCGAGGACCTCGCCGCCCTTCACGCCCGCCTCGCCCTCACCGCCGACGCCGCCCGCCCCACGGCTATCGCCAAGCGCCACGCCCTTGGCATGCGCACGGCGCGGGAGAACATCGACGCCATCTTCGATAAGGGCAGCTTCCAGGAGGTGGGCCAGCTGGTGGTGGCCGCCCAGAAGCGACGCCGCACCCGCGAAGACCTGCAGGCCAACACCCCCGCCGACGGCATGGCGGCCGGAAATATGGCTGTTATCATAGACTTCGATACGCTGCGGAATTGTCGTTATGCCCAGAAATTCCGCCAGTTTTTCCAGCAGGCGTTTTTGTGTCGCCCCCGCTGCCGCTTTCTCGCGCGCCTGTGCCGCCGCCTGCAATTCCGCCTGATCAACCAGCGCTTTTTTTGCGCCGCGCTGCGGCACGAAAATTTTTACCTGTTTTTCCGCACGCAGCGACAAGGCTTCTTCCAGAGTCGTTTTCTCCTGCAGGCGGATATTCAGATAAATCTCCGCAGGGGCGGGGTGGCTCTCGTAAAATTGCATCAGAAAGGCGGTCATCACCTCCTGCGGCGCGGCATCGAGATCATGGCGCGGAAAAAACGCATGCCGCCCGTAATACTGCCCGCCGCGATAAAAAGAGACCAGCACGCAGCAGCGCCCCTCCTGCCGGACAAGCGCGGCGAGATCGGCATCTTTCAGCCCGGCCGCATGCAGATGCTGCTGCGATTGCACGGCGGTCAGGGCGCGGATGCGGTCGCGATATTCCGCCGCCTGCTCAAAATCCATCGCATCGCTGGCCTGCTGCATTTTTGCCGCGAAATATTTCTGGATTTTCGCGGTTTTGCCCGACAAAAAATCCTCCGCCGTTTTGACCTGCGCCGCATAGTCTTTTTGCGTGACATAGCCGACGCAGGGCGCAGTGCAGCGCCTGATCTGGTATTGCAGACAGGGGCGGCTGCGCCCTGCGAAATCGTGATCGGTGCAGTTGCGCAGTTGAAACGCTTTTTGCAAAAGCGTCAGCGTGCGGTTGACATCACCCGCCCCCGCAAACGGGCCGAAATATCTGCGCCCTTTCTTTTTTGCGCCGCGATGTTTTGTGACGCGCGGGAAATCATGGTCTTCGGTAATGGCGATATAGGGAAAGGATTTGTCATCGCGCATCAGAATGTTATAGCGCGGCTTGAGCTTTTTGATCAGATTGGTTTCCAGCAGCAGCGCCTCGGCCTCTGTGGCGGTTTCGCCGTGTGTCATGGCGGCGGTTTCCGCAACCATGCGCTGCAGCCGCACCGGCATCTGCCGGATGCGCGTATAGGATTGCACCCGCTTTTTCAGGGATTTCGCCTTGCCCACATAAAGCGTCTCCCCCGTCGCATTCAGCATCCGGTACACGCCGGCATGATCAGGCAGGGCGGCGGCATATTTTTTAATCACCTTGATTCCACCCGCAAGAGACGGGGGACGGGCGCTGCGCTTTTTTTCCTTTTCGGTCATTTTTTGGCTGTCCTTTAACCAAATCATAACTTTTCGGTGGTTTAATGGAAAGCAGACAGTCGAATACTGTTGAAAAGTTTTTTAATTGATTTAGGACAAACGGCGACAAAGCGTCTGTTTATATATTCAAGGGTGTTGTGCAAAAAGGCCGCTTTTTAAAAAGCGGCCTTTTTCTTGATCTCTTGCTGTCTTTTCATGCAGCCTTGCTGAGCAATTCCTTATGTCCCGTGACGAGATCATCGACCACTGACGGATCGGCCAGCGTCGAGGTATCGCCCAGCTGGTCATGCGCGTTTTCGGCTACTTTGCGCAGAATGCGGCGCATGATTTTGCCCGAACGGGTTTTCGGCAGGCCGGGCGCCCATTGCAGCACGTCGGGCGAGGCAATCGGGCCGATTTCCTTGCGCACCCACTGCACCAACTCGCGGCGCAGCTCTTCCGACGGCTCTTCTCCGGCGACCAGTGTCACATAGGCGTAAATGCCCTGCCCCTTGATGTCGTGCGGATAGCCGACCACGGCGGATTCGGCAACTTTCGGATGCGCGTTCAGCGCCTCTTCGATCTCCGCCGTGCCCAGACGGTGACCGGAGACGTTGATCACGTCATCGACGCGGCCGGTGATGCGGTAATTGCCGTTCGCATCGCGGCGCGCGCCGTCACCGGAAAAATACTTGCCGGGGAAGGTTGAAAAATAGGTCTGCACAAAACGGTCATGATCCTTATAGACCGTGCGCATTTGCCCCGGCCAGCTGTCCAGCATCACCAGATTGCCTTCCGCGACCGCATCTTCAATAATCTTGCCTTCGCCGTCCACCAGCGCGGGGCGGATACCGAAAAACGGCTTGGTCGCAAAAGACGGAATCATGTCAATCGCCCCCGGCAGCGGCGAGATCAGAATACCGCCGGTTTCCGTCTGCCACCACGTATCGACAATCGGGCAGCGGTCGTCACCGACAACATCGTGATACCACAGCCATGCCTCTTCATTGATCGGCTCGCCGACCGTGCCGAGAATGCGCAGGGATTTGCGGGAGGTCTTTTTCACCGGCGCGTCACCTTCGCGCAGCAGCGCACGGATCGCCGTCGGCGCGGTATAGAAAATATTGACCTGATGCTTGTCCACAACCTGCCAGAAACGGCTCCAATCGGGGTAATTCGGCACGCCTTCGAACACCAACGTTGTCGCGCCGTTGGCCAGCGGGCCGTAAACGATATAGCTGTGCCCCGTCACCCAGCCGACATCGGCGGTGCACCAGTAAATATCGCCGTCGTGATAATCGAACACATATTCATGCGTCATCGATGCATAAACCATATAGCCGCCTGTGGTGTGCAAAACCCCTTTCGGCTTGCCGGTCGAACCGGATGTGTAAAGAATAAACAGCGGGTCTTCGGCATTCATTTCCTCCGGCGGGCAATCTGTCGATTGTGCGCCGCACAGCTCGTGATACCAGATATCGCGCTTTTCATGCCATGCGATTTCGCCGCCTGTACGTTTCAGGACGACAACCGTATGCACATTCGGGCATTTTTCCAGCGCCGCATCGGTATTGGCTTTCAGCGGCACTTTTTTGCCGCCGCGCACGCCTTCATCCGCGGTAATCACAACATCGGATTCGCAATCGGTGATGCGGTCGATCAGGCTTTGCGGCGAAAACCCGCCGAACACAACCGAATGCACCGCGCCGATTCGCGCACAGGCCAGCATCGCATAAACCGCTTCGACGACCATCGGCATATAGATTGTCACGCGGTCGCCTTTTTTGACGCCGCGGCTTTTCAGCCCGTTGGCCAGTCTGGAAACCTCGTCCTTCAACTGCGCATAGGTGATTTTTTTGCCGTCTTCGGGATTGTCGCCCTCCCAGATCAGCGCCGTCTGCTCCGCGCGTTGCGGCAGGTGGCGGTCGATACAGTTGTAAGAGGCGTTCAGCGTGCCGTCCATATACCAGCGGATTCGCGCATGATCGGCAAAATCGACATCCTTGACCTGCGTGAAGGGTTTCATCCAGTCGATGCGCTGCCCGTGCTTGCGCCAGAATCCTTCATTATCCTCAAT
>SKHU01000174.1 GCA_007116755.1 Alphaproteobacteria bacterium | reverse complement strand
TACGCGAGGCGGCACGCAAAGAAGGCGGCATTCTGGTATCGGTGATGATGGTCAATAATGAAACCGGCGTGATCCAGCCCTTGCCTGAAATTGTTGCGCTGGCACGTCAATACGGTGCGTTTGTGCATACGGATGCGGCACAGGCTTTCGGGCGTGTGCCTGTCGATATGCAGGCGCTGGGCGTGGACGCACTGACTCTGTCGGGGCATAAGATCGGGGCGGCGCAGGGTGTCGGGGCAATGATTTTGCGCAGCGGATTTACAGTGCGCCCGCTTTTGCGCGGCGGCGGTCAGGAAAAGGGGCGGCGCGCCGGAACGGAAAATGCGGCGGCAATCGCAGGTTTCGGTGCGGCGATCAGGGAGGCTGCCGCCGGTATCGAAACCTATCAGGCGCTGTCGGCGTTGCGCGACAGGATGGAAAACGAGATTTTGCGTATCACGCCGGAAAGCGTGATTTTCGGCCGTGACGCGCCGCGTACGGCCAATACATGCTTTTTTGCTACGCCGGGGCTGGATTCTCAGGCGCTGATGATTGCCATGGATATGGAGGGGATCGCCGTGACGGCGGGAACGGCATGTTCCAGCGGTTCGACGCGCAAATCGACGGTGCTGGCGGCAATGGGCGCTTCTCAGGCGGAACAGGACAGCAGTTTGCGCGTCAGTCTCGGCTGGTCAAGCACGGCGGAAGATGTCGACGTATTCATCGCGGCATGGCAGAAAATCTGCACACGCATGAAAAGCAATAATGCAGCATAAGGATTCGATGACGCTCAAAGCGTCCGGGTGGTGCGCGGTTATACATTTTCGCACACAGAACGGGCAAGATTGATGGTGCCTGTCCTTAGGGTATCTCGATTCCCCGCTCGGTCATCGGAACATAATGGCGTGGTGCGGGGCCGGTATAAAGCTGGCGCGGACGGCCGATTTTTTGCGTCGGCTCCTCAATCATTTCCTTCCATTGCGCAATCCAGCCGACGCTGCGTGATAATGCGAACAAAACCGTAAACATTGAGGTCGGGAAGCCCATCGCTTTCAAAATAATGCCGGAGTAAAAATCGACATTCGGAAACAGCTTGCGTTCCACGAAATACTCGTCTTCCAGCGCGATTTTTTCAAGTTGCATGGCCAGATCAAGCAAGGGCTCGTTTTCGATGCCAAGCTCTGACAGGACTTCATGGCAGGCCTCACGCATAACCTGCGCGCGCGGGTCGTAGTTTTTATAAACGCGGTGTCCGAATCCCATCAGGCGGAACGGGTCGTCCTTGTTTTTTGCGCGTTCGATAAATTCCGGAATGCGGTTTGGCGAGCCGATTTCTGTCAGCATATCCAGAACGGCTTCGTTTGCACCGCCATGTGCGGGGCCCCAGAGCGAGGCGATTCCCGATGCAATACAGGCAAAGGGGTTGGCGCGCGACGATCCGGCCAGACGTACCGTCGAAGTCGAGGCGTTCTGTTCGTGATCGGCATGAAGAATCAGGATTTTGTCCATGGCGCGTGCCAGCACCGGATTGACATCATATGTTTCGCTCGGCACGGAAAAGGTCATATGCAGGAAATTCTCCGCATAGCTCAGTTCGTTGCGCGGATAGGTGAAAGGCTGGCCGATGGAATATTTATACGCCATCGCGGCCAGTGTCGGCATTTTTGCCAGCAGGCGGTAGGCGGCCAGTTCGCGCTGTTCCAGATCGTCAATATCCAGCGAATCGTGATAAAAAGCCGAAAGAGCGCCGACCGCTCCCACCATAACGGACATCGGGTGTGCATCACGGCGGAAACCGCGGAAGAAATAGTGAATCTGCTCATGCACCAGACTGTGGTAAGTCACGTGATGCACGAATTCCTCAAATCGCTTCTTGTCCGGCAACTCCCCGTAAAGCAGGAGATAGCAGACTTCAAGGTAGGTGCTGCCGGCCGCCAGATCTTCGATCTTATAGCCGCGATGCGAAAGGATCCCGGCTTCGCCATCAATATAGGTCAGTCCGGATTCGCAGCTGGCTGTGGAGGTGAAACCCGGATCATAGGTGAAATACCCCGTATCGGTGTAAAGCCGTCGCACGTCAATCGCTTTCGGGCCAACCGATCCCTCCAATACCGGCATTTCGTAACTTTCTCCCGTATCGGGGAAGCTTAAAATCGCCTTTTTCACTTCTTTTTTTGTTGTATTATTCATTTCTACCCCTTACCTCTTTTGCAGATTTTATTTTTCGGTTGGCGGTCTTTTCATTGCAAGGCTTTCAAAAACTAGTCTTATTTCTATTATAATGCAATACCATATTGCACTGCAACAATTTTATATTGCGGCGCACAATTCACGTGTTTTGAATATGTCAATTTTTCTTTGTAAAATAAGGGGCTGCCTATATATCCCGGTATTTTTTTTTACACGGCAAAAATAAATGTGTTATACTGAAAAGAGGGAGTTTTTTATCTTTCCGTTGTCTGTGTTGTAAAAAATACAAATGCAGAGCGGGGAGATACGGCTTTTGGCCGTGACAGTGAACGGACGCAATGACGGGTTTACGATAATTCGATATTAATGCGAGATAGGGTGGATATGGGGCATATTCTGAAACGAACGGCAACTGTTCTGGTATTGTGCTGTGTTCTGATCTTTTCGGCGCCGCAGCAAGCGCAGGCGCAGCCATGTATGACACCTGGTGCCGGATCAGGTTTTTCCATGAATACCGTCTGGACGGTGGTGACGGAAGTCGCTATGCATTTTGCACGGGATATTTTGCAGGATCTGTTGAATACGTTGATTAGTTCCGTCACGGATGCAATGTCGGAGATGTTTGATATTTTTGGTGAAAATGCGGAAACCTGGTTTGACCAGTTCTGGTATTATGACTTATATCCTGCACTGGCATCCCAGACTGCTCAACTTCATACGTCGACTCAGGATACCTCGCGGGCACTTGCCTCTCTTAAGGACGGCCCCGAGTTGGCGCGCACCACCCGTATGTTTGAAGAGTTGGAGGCGGATGCCTACCGTGAGCACGAGCCAAGCGAATTGCAGTGCGAGGCGGCTTCGATCACAGGCGGTCTGCAACGTATGACACGCATTAAAAATGCGTATGCGCGTGCCGCGCCTGTAGCGCGTGCGCCGAGTGCCGAGGCCAGTCTGGACGACGGAACCGGAACGCCGACAGCGGCGGCAGAGGGGCTGGAGATCTATCAGGTCGCGCTCAAGGAGCATTTCTGTGACCGTTACGTTAATACGCAAATCAATGACGGTAATACGATTTGCGGTGACGGCGCAGTTGATGGTGCTTGGATAGATGAAGACATCAATGCGGGCAATCTGTTTGTGGATAACTACAATGTCCGCAATGACGATCTCAAGCAGAACCTTGATGATTTTATTGTAAATCTTGTCGGGCCGAGACCTATTGATCTAATGGTGCCGGATGAGATCAATACGGTGCAGGGTATGAGTGTCTTTATGGACAATCTTTCCTATATGTCGCGGCAGCAATTGGCGCATGCGGCGTTATACCGTGTGGTTGCGAATATTGTTCCGGGCAGTGATATGGGGCATCTGGTCGCGGTGCATCGCGGACGGGCAGGTTATTCCGCTGATGGCGGGCCGGTATGCGATCCTTATACGCCGGGCGCACCGGGATTTCCGGGAACGCCGGCCGTGCCGCCGGGCGGACATGGATGCGGTGTACCGCCTGTAGGTAGCCCGTTTTCCGGGGTTCCTTGTATCCCGGGCAATCCGGGTGTGCCGGCGTGTCAATGTGACGGTTCGGTCGGGATTCCGCCGCAGGCCGCAGGATCCGATTGTTATGATTCTAATCCCAGTTGGAACGAGATTGAGCGCGCTATTCTGGAAAGCGCCTCGGTGGATTTGCAAAGCCGGATGGCCTCTGTGTCACCGGAAAATATTGACAGCTTCCTTGCGACATTGGCGGTGTATCAGTTGACGTTCGGCATGGCAGAAGTGTCGGATTTCATGGATTATGCGGTGGCAATGCAGGCTGTCAAAGGGGCGATGGGCATAGGAGGACACGCTGGTGGAGCTATGAGAGAAATGGTGCCGTCGGGCTATTAATAACGGCAGATCGGATTATTGGCGGATAGGATAAGGTATGACGGAAAAGAGCAGGAAAAGCAAAAAAAGGGATTGGCGGCAAGCGGCGCGTAAGGCATCTTTTGGTGTAGCCGTGCTGTTTTTATCGCTTGTGCTGATTGCTGCGCCGCATGTCATGCGTTCGCAGCAGATTGCGCATGATCTGGCATATGCCCAGACGGCGCCATCGCCGTCAGTTTGCACGACCTATCCCCCCTGTCTTTGCGCTTGTGTGGTTCCCGGCCAGACAGCTGGAGCGACAGCGGCTATTCAGGCGGCGCTGGAATATATCGTCAGTCAGGTTTTTAGTAGCCTTGAAGATTTGGCCAATGAGAGGATCAATGACCTGGTCGGGGGAGTTTTTGACCGGCTGCAAGAGATGGAAGACAATTTTGAGACATGGTGGGGGCAGTTTTATCTGTTTGATTTGCGTCCGGCTCTGGCCAGTATGATGGCTCAGTTACATACATCGCGTCAGGATCAGTCGCGGATGCTGCTTTCCTTTTTCGATGCGCCGAATTTGAATGTTTCTACGGAATCTCTTGAGCGCGCGCACGATGGGGCACAACGTGATTACCGCCCGAGTGCGCAGATGTGCATGGCGATAACGCAATCGGGCGGTTTTGCGCGTTCTTATGCGTTTGAGCGAGCGGTGCGCAGGGGGCTTGAGGGAGAAAGAGTGGGGAATTCGTTGAACACTGTGGGCAGTTTGGCGGCAGAAGGCGGTGATGCTGTGCTGAGGGATCGGTGGGAGCGGTTATCGACGCGTTTTTGTAACGAGGGTTATAATAAGGGTGAGATTTTTGCCGCATCGTGCGATCCCGGAGGACCACCGGGCACGTTTAATCCTGTTGATGCCGATATCAAGCCGACAGAAATACTGCTTGAAATGCCGACGATACCGATGAGCGATCCTAATGCGCGCTATGCGACAGAACAACTGATTGAAAATATCGCCGGCAATCGGATGGCGCCGGCTGTATCGGAAAACGAGTTGGATACGGTCATCGGGCAGGGGAGATTTCTTTCCTCACGTGCGTCGTTGGCGCGCGCTTCCGCGGCGGCCAGTGTTCCCGTTTTGAGCATAGGCTGGCGTACGGAGGGAAGTGACATGGGCGACTGGGTGCAGGAATTTAGCGAGAAGACGGGTTCGTCTTTACCGATTTCCGAGAATTCCAGCTATTTTGAACTGATGCATGCCTTGACGCACTACAAATCATCAACGGGAACATATGCGTTGGAGATGGTTGATACGCCTTTGAATATTGAACGCGAAAGATACATTGTTTCATCAATCTATTTGATGAATTTACGGGATTATTTTGAATTGCTGGAGCGTGTGGCTCTGACGCTTGCTGTTGAGACAGGAAATATGCTGGACGGCTATATGGAATTTCCGGATTCCGGAGAAAGAATGATGTCAAGATAACGGGGTTTTGAGATGACCGATGATCGAAAAATAAGAAGTGGTTCCCGAAAGAGATCTTTATCAGGACTTATTTTTGGCGCTTTTTGTATGTTTTTTGTGGCGACATCAACCGTTACGGTGGCGCCGAGGCAGGCGCATGCCCTGATGTGTGAAACATTTGCAGAGCAAGGGGTATGGCAAGCAGCAGTGATAGCTGCCCAGAATATGACCATGAACGCAATTTCAAACCTGCTTTCAAATTTAATCCAGACCCAGATTCTTGACCGTATCAATGATTTTCTTGGTACGGATATGCAGCTTGACGGGATCGATGATGATGTCAGGCAAAAGCTTGCGGATTTGTGGTCAGAATGGTTGCCCGGTATGCAGAATATGATGACACAATTGAATGTGGCAGATATTGACAAGTCGCGCATGTGGGGGGAGTTTTTTAATGCGGCGTTGCAGTCCTCGGCGCAGCGCGCATTGCAAAAGCGAGAAATCCAAACTCAGAAAGAAATGCAACCGTCACCCCAAATGTGTGTGGCCGATACCATCAATCCGGTTCAATTGCAGGCGCAAGAGCTGTCAAGCGCTGCTAAAATTGCAATGGAAAATGAGTTTTATGCAACAGGTGTCGGAAGCGGTGCGATGGGAATGGTCGGGACATCGAGTGCTGAAGGGCCGGAGACAGCACTTAGGGATGAGTTTAACGAATATATGAATAATTACTACGACCCGAATTTTAACGCCGGTCGTATGCCTCCCGGTGCGGCATCACCGCGGGCGCGGGATCAGTATAATGTGGCGACAACGCTTTTCGGTGCCGATACGATTGATATGACGGATCAGGAGAGGAATCAGGATGTTGCTGCGGCACGGCGTTTGCTTGTCGGGAGTCCTGTTGTGCCGAACATTGATCCTACGGCAACGGCAACCACGCATGGGCGTGCAAATGTTCTGGCGCGTCGCCAGTATCAGGCGCGCATGAACCTTTATGCGGGGGCGATCAATGACATTGCAGGAAACAGGGCATCAGCAGGAGAAGCGCCTTTGGCTCTTGACGATTTACAGGAAGAGGCGGGGCGGCCGTTGACCGACAGGGCGCCGGACGGACGTGCCAGCTATCAGGAAATCAAGAGATCGCGTATGGAGCAGTTGTGGACACCGCGCTATATGGTGGAGTTGAACGAATCCCAACACTCCGCAGTTCAAAAGCAGATTGACCTGTATATGATGCAGACAATTGAGTTGCGCGATATGATACGAAAAATGGAACGCATGGGAATGGTGATTGCCGCACGATTGGGGCAGGCACAATAATCATGAAGATACCAAGTGTATTAAAATATGGCCTATGTGAATGTTGAGGAAAATATGATGGTGAAAATTTTGTCCAGGGCAAGAACGGTATTTTTCGGGATGATGTTTCTGCTGTGCTTTTCCGTATCTGTCGCAATGCACAGCAAACCGGCACATGCTTGCTGTGAAAACTCGGCGTCAGCATGGACCCCAATTCTAACCCTCGCTACTGAGGCTTACAATAGAGTGCAGAACTTCCTTAACCAAATGTCCGGTTTCTTCAATCTGAATTTTTTGAATGCGCAGTGGGAGGTGGTAACGCGTTTTATGGAGTTTGACCAGAATTTGCGGAACGAATTCGCAGAGTTTTGGTCATATTATCTGCCGGCTTTGCAGGATCAGACGGCGCAGATTCATACGGCAGAACTCAATCAGATCACCACTTTCGGCGAGGCGATTGAAGCGACGAATCTTTTGGAGCTCGATGCGCTTTATCAGGTGCGGCAGCTTGAAGCGCACCGCCGCTACAGGCCGTCGGATTACAGTTGTCAGATGGAAAGCGCGAAGGAAACTTTGGTAGATACAGAGCATATGACGCGTGCATTGGCTCATGCGAGTAATCTGGAGGGAATTCGGCATCATGGTGGAGAGGTCGGCACGCCTTCTGCCGCAGGGGAACAGCATGTCCTCAGCGTTGTATTTGAGGAGATGCAGACCCATTTCTGTGGGGCGGGGCGTCCGGGCTGTGACGGTTTGCCGGACGGGCCTTTGCCGTTCGGGGATGTATTGATTGTGGAGCGTGCGCGTGGCTCATTGCTGACGCGTGACTTAATCAATGATGAGGTGGAGAGGATTGCGCATCAGAGAGTGATTGAAAATTTTGTGTCTCCGCAGTCACAACCCCTTATTCCGCGGGAGATGGTTGCGACAACGCGCGCAGAAAACCAGTTTATATTTCAGCGGAGACCGATGATGGCACGTAAGTCGTTGTTGCGTTATTTGGTCTCCGAGACGCTGTCTGCCGGTGTTTCCGGGCCTGAAAATATGAGTGTCTATCTGACCAGAACCACAGATGCGATAGCAGATCCGAGCTTGACCAACCGCGAGCCTGCAGGAAGTGTGAATCCTGCCATGGCATCGCAAAACCCAAGCCGCCGGGAAATTGAAGAAGCGCTGAGAGAGCGTATATTGTCAGAGTTTTATATCCAGGATGCGGTGACAGACCCTGAAAAACTGTTGCGCCAGATGGCTGATTTAAAAGAGCAGCAATTGCGGGCGTGGGTGCGGATCAAACGTACCAACGAACGTCGTGTGGCCTTGATGGCGGCAGAACTCGGTATGAAAAACGAATCACTTGCCCCCTTCGCCAGATCGGATATGCGCCCTGAGCAGCCTTAAACGCGTGGTAATTTGAGGCAATATTCTATACACGGCAAAAATTAACAAATCGTTAAGGAAAAATTTGCCTGTTTCCAAGAAACAGTCTATTCTGTATGGAGATGGTGTTCGCCATCTTCCCGGCAGTTCCTGCCGCAACTCTTTAAAGACTCTGAAGTTCTGAAACAAAATAAATAAAAAGGTGAGGCCTTGGACGTATTTCTTGAGACTTTAAAAAATCTCGGCCCCGCAAGGCTGGGAGCCATGCTGGTGACGTTATTGGCGCTGGTGGTGTTTTTTATCTATATCGCGGTGCGTTCCGGTTCGCCCAGTATGACACTGCTTTACGGCGATCTGTCGATATCGGACGCAACGGAAATTGCCACGCAGCTGGATATCGTGCGTATTCCCTATCGTCTGGAATCGGGCGGCGGCGAGGTGATGGTGCCGCACCAGCATGTCGGACGTGCCAGAATGCTGCTGGCACAGGAAGGCCTGCCGGCCACAGGCACGATCGGTTATGAGGTGTTCGACCAGAAACAGCGTTTCGGAACAACAAGCTTTGTGCAGAATATCAACCAGCTGCGGGCGATGGAGGGCGAGTTGGCACGCACGATCAGGGCGCTGGATAATGTCCGCGCCGCGCGCGTCCATCTTGTTTTGCCGCAAAGAGAATTGTTTAGTCGGGAAAGCCAGTCGGCTTCGGCCAGTGTTGTTCTGTCACTGCGCAGCAATGCACAAATGGAGTCGGAACAGGTTTTGGCCGTACAGCATCTGGTTGCGGCTGCCGTCCCCGGCCTGAAAGCCGAAAATGTTGCAATTACTGACGGGCGGGCGAATCTTTTGTCCGGACGTATGCACGCAAGGACGGGGCTTGGCGGGGTACGCGGCGGCACGGCGGAGGATATACGTCTGCAATACGAACAGCGCCTGACGGCCTCTGTTGAGGAGTTGGTCAGCCGGATCGTCGGATACGGCAGGGTCAGCGCAAATATTGTTGCGGATATTGATTTCGATATGGTGACGCGCAACTCGGAAGTATTTGATCCCGACGGGCAGGTGGTGCGTTCTGCGCAAAGTATTGTCGAAGAGGAAAATGATATGACCGGCGGCGGCCGTCAGGCCGTTACGGTTGAAACGAATCTTCCCGGATTGCAGGATTTCGGACAGGGGGAAGGGCAGGTTGGCGGTCATACGCACAGCCGTACCGAGGATATTACCAATTTTGAAATCAGCCGTACGGTTGAAAGCGTGGTGCGGGAGGGCGGAGAAGTGCGCAAACTTTCCGTTGCCGTGCTTGTAGACGGACATTATGAGGCTGTGCCGCAGGAAGGCGGTCAGGATGTCGAGCGCCGCTATGTTCCCCGAACGCAGGAGGAACTGGATAAAATTGCGGCCCTGGTGCGTTCTGCTGTCGGTTTTGATGAAACGCGCGGGGATGTTGTGGAAATCATCAATATGCCGTTCGCCTATCAAATTGATTTCGATGAAGTAGAGACTGAGGCTCTGATTTTTGGTATATTTGAAAAACAGGAATTGTTGCGGCTTGCCGAAATCATGATGCTGAGCCTTGTTGCGCTGCTTGTGGTGTTTGTCGTACTGCGTCCGCTTGTGAATCATATTGCTGCAGCTGCCCAGAGCAGCGCGGAAAGAAAAACCGCAGCGGTGGGGTCCGAGGGGCGGACGATGCCGTCTTTATCCGGTGATGCGGCTGCGCAGGCGGGATATGCGGGCGATGAATCTGCGGAAAGCGGTGTTCTGGATATGGCGAATGTCGAGGGAAGGGTGAATGCTTCTTCAATGCGCAAAGTCAGCGATATTGTTGAAACGCATCCTTCGGAGACGGTATCGGTTATCCGCAACTGGATGTCTCAGGAAGGGTAGGCATCCAGCTATGAAGGAGGTCTGAAAGCCGGATTATGCAGGTCAGGGAAGATTACCGTGCGCTGAGCGGAGCTGAAAAAGCCGCGATTCTTCTCCTGGCGCTGGGAGAAGAACAGGCCGCGCGCATCATGGAATTCATGGATGATGAGGAGATTTTGCAAATCTCCCAGACAATGGCATCGCTTGGAAAAGTCAGCTCCAATGTCGTGGAAAGGCTGTTATCCGAGTTTTCTGAAAGTATATCCTCTGCCAATACGCTTGTCGGCACGGTAGAAACAACGGAAAAGCTGCTTGAAAAAGTTCTCGGCAAAGATCGCGTTGCCGCCATTATGGAGGAAATCCGCGGGCCGGCCGGCAGAACGATGTGGGACAAGCTGGGAAATGTTAATGAAGAAATGCTGGCCAATTTTCTGCAAAAAGAATATCCGCAGACCGTGGCGGTCGTTTTGACCAAAATCTCTCCCGAACATGCTGCAAATGTGCTGGGGCTGATGCCGGAAGGGTTCACCATGGAAGTAATGATGCGCATGCTGCGCATGGAGGCTGTACAGAAAGATATTCTGGAAGATGTCGAGAAAATCCTGCGTACGGAATTCATGTCAAGTCTGGCGCGCACCGATCGTCGCGATGCGCATGAATTGATGGCGGATATCTTTAACCATTTTGAGCGTTCGACCGAATCCAAATTTATGGAAGCGCTGGAAGAGCGCAGCAAGGAATCGGCGGAAAAAATCCGGAAATTGATGTTCACCTTCGAAGACTTGCAGAATTTGGATCCCAGCGGAATTCAAACCTTGATTCGTTCTGCGGATAAGGAAAAACTGCCTATAGCCCTGAAGGGGGCAACACCGGAAATGCAGGATTTGTTTTTCTCCAATATGTCCGAACGCGCCGCAAAAATGCTCAAAGAAGATATTGCCGCAATGGGGCCTGTGCGTTTGCGGGATGTCGAGGAAGCGCAAACGTCACTTGTGGCTACGGCCAAAGATCTTTCGGAACGCGGGGAAATCACGATTTCCAGCGGCGAAGCCGAAGATGAACTTATTTACTGACGGGCGGAAGAATGTCGGAAAGCGATCATATCAAGAAATTCATGTTTGACCGCCACTCGTTCGATCTGCCGCAGGAAGACCGTGAGAAGCCGCCGCCTCCCGTCTTTACGGAGGAGGATGTCGAAAAAATCAAGCAGGACAGTTTTGCTCTTGGTAAGTCTGCGGGGCTTGAGGAGGCGCGACAGGCGCAAGAGGAAATGCTAATCGGCTTGCTGCAGGATATCTCAGGGCAGTTGCAGACCCTTTCTGAAAACGAGGCGGTGCGCGAAGAGGAAAAAAATAATGCTGTCATACGTCTGACCCTGAAAATTATTGAAAAATTCTTTCCGGATTTCATGCGGCAGGAGAGGTTTTCGGAAATCGAACACATGATGATGGAGATTATGCGGCAGCGCAAGGATACGCCGCAGATCGTCGTTACGATACATGAAGATTTGCTGAATGTGCTGAAGGAACGTATTGATACGATTGCCGCAAATGCCGGATTTCAGGGGCAGGTCGTAATTATGGCGTCTTCCGGGATGGCGATTTCCGGCTGCAGGGTTGAATGGGCTGACGGCGGCGCGGAAAAAAATCCGGAATATCTTTATAAGGCTGTCGAAGCCGCACTGTTGAAACAATTGATGCAATCGGAAAACGGTAAAAGCAGCAGCAATGCAAAAAAAACCGGGGAAGAATAAAAGCAGGCCGTTATTCTTCGTGATACCTGCTTTCTGCTTTGTTCCAGACCCATAATGGGCGGCGTGATCCCTGTGACCATAACTGAACTTCATAAATTTCTGCGGCAAGCATCCAGTGCGGTATGTTGCTTAGCATAGCAGGACTCTGCGTGTTAATGGAGTGCGGTGTCATGTGAAAATGAAGTGTGACTGTACCACCTCTTTCGGTGTTAAAGCCCGGAGCACGGCGTTGCATTTCACTCAGGGACATTCTATACACCTTGTATTCTTCAATATTGGTCGGGATAACGGCGAAATGCCCTCCTTGATGCGTATATCGGAAAAAGACCTCATGGTTCATGCCGCTGATCGGAAAACCTCCTGCTTCGGCATTATAAGGTTCCAGGCGCATATCAATATGCACGACAATGGGATCTTCAGGTGATACGCGCGTATAGTAATCATAAAATACATCAAGGCGCTCATTCATATAGGCGGTTTTTTGTGGGTTTGGTGTTCTTTGATACTCTTCTGAGCTTTTAACCCAGAGATCAAAATCCGGCTGATAACCGGCCATTTTGTGGAACAGCATCGTGATGTACAGCGCATCGGTTTGCGGTGTGGGGCGCAACGTATCAAGAAAACGTGTCGCATGTGCCTGTGGCAATAGGCAAAAAATAAAAACAACTACCGCAAAAATGCCGCAGATAAGCCTGTGGGGCATTTTTTATCCTCCTCATCCTCTCTTCTATTATAATATTGAGTGGGTTAAAAAAAAGTATAGTTATTGAAAAAAACACTCTACGGGGAGAGAATTTTATCTTTTTGTGCTTTTCGGTGTTTTATGCTATATCAGGGGCAGTTTGAACGGGAAAGGAACGGAATGCTGCGCAAATCTGTCACTCTGGAGGACAAATATACCGAGAAATCCGGTCAGATTTATCTGAACGGGCTGCAGGCTTTGGTGCGTCTGCCGATGATTCAGAAGCAGCTGGATGCGCAGCGCAGCCTGAATACGGGCTCGTTTATTTCCGGCTATCGCGGCTCGCCGCTGGGCGGGCTTGATATCGCTTTTCAGCAGGCCAAAAAATTCTGGGAAAAGAACGATATCGTCTTTCACCCCGGTGTGAATGAAGATCTTGGCGCAACCGCCGTCTGGGGCAGCCAGCAACTGCATCTGAACAAACAGAAAAAATTCGACGGTGTGGTCGGTATCTGGTACGGCAAGGGGCCGGGCGTTGATCGCTCTATGGACGTTCTCAAACATGCCAATGCGGCCGGAACCGCGCCGCATGGCGGCGTTCTGGCACTGGCCGGCGACGATCACGCCTGCAAGTCTTCGACATTTCCGCACCAGTCCGAACAGGCGTTCATTCATGCGATGATTCCGGCGATCAATCCGGCAGGGATCGGCGATGCGCTTGATCTCGGGCTGCATGCGATTGCCATGTCACGCTATTCCGGCTGCTGGGCAGCGATGAAAATCATCTCCGACATGGCTGACAGTTCGGCAACAGTTGTGACCGACCCGTTCGCAATGGAATTTAAAACACCGGATGATTTTGAACTGCCGCCGGGCGGTTTGAATATCCGCTGGTATGATCCGCCTGTTGATCAGGAGGCGCGACTGGTCAATTTCAAGCTTCCCGCCGTGCAGGCCTATGTGCGTGCCAACAGGCTGGACAAAACGGTGTTCCGTCCGGC
>SKHU01000060.1 GCA_007116755.1 Alphaproteobacteria bacterium | reverse complement strand
GGCAGCGCGTTCTGGCGCGTCCGTTTATGACGGAAGAAAAACTTGAAACCGTTTTAAACCGGCAAATACCGGATGCGGAAAAGCGCAAAAAAGCCGACAGGGTTCTGGACACATCGGAAACACAGGAACAAACCCGCAAAAAAGTCGAAAAACTGGTTCAGGATATCCGTAAAGGCGCTGTTATCCCAAAGCAATCACGGAAATCTGGCGTCCGCAACGGCCATGGCCGCGGCTGAGCATGTGACGGCGGTAACTGAAGAATTTTTCCGGTTGCGCACAAGTGTCTTCTCCGCAATCTGCTATTTCCCGCACTCCTGCCGCCTCCGTCTGCCGTCGCACATATCCGGCCAGATCAAACAGGAAATGCCCCGCCTTCTCCGGAACCGGACGGAAAAACACTTCATTTTCCGGTGACTGCCGCAAAAACCTTTCATAGTAACCACGGTCGATTTCATAACTGTCCTGCCGGATACAGGGGCCGATAGCCGCCCTGACCTGCAATAAATCCGCGCCGCTTTCCCGCATTACCTCTATCGTTTTGGTAACAATGCCGTCGAAGGCGCTTGGCCAGCCTGCATGTACGGCAGCAATCACACCGTTTCGGGCATCGGCCAGCAACACCGGCACGCAATCCGCCGTCAGAACGCCGAGCGCTATTCCTTTTGATGTCGTAACCAGCGCATCGGCTTTCGGCGGTTTCTCCGCAATCTCCCTGATAACCGCCACATCTGTTTCGTGCACCTGGGACATGGTTTGCAAATCTGCCGCAGGAGCGGCAAGCGCCGCCATAACGCGCTGCCGGTTTTCCGCAACATTTTCCGGCGAGTCGCCCTGCGCCAGCCCGCAATTCAGCGATGCATAATCATCGGTGCTGACACCTCCGGATACGCCGAAAAACCCGTGCGGCATATCCGCAACATTTCCCGATGTTATTTTCAACATCACCCCGAAATCCCCATCACTTTAAACAAAACACCCATTTCCGAAGCAGAGACCAGACGATGCAGCGCTGCCGCCAGATTTTTTTGCGCCTGCACATCCGCATTGCGCCGCAGTTTTTCCGCATAATCCTCAATGCCGATCCGGCGCAGGAATTCCCCTTGCGTCAAAATCTCCGTCACACCTGCCCCGGCCTCTTCGGCCGTGCGACGCAGCACTGCAAAATCGACATGCGCCGTCAGATCACATGCACCCGGCTTTTCCAACGGATCGGCAAATCCGTCTGCCGAAAGCGCCTGAAACGTATCGCCAAAGGCAGGATCAGCGGCATAGCCGTAATCGATCACAAGCGCAATACCGTGCTGCCGGACGATCCGTCCTGCAAGATCGCGCATCACGCTTTCCGCCGCGGTGTTTTTCTCGAAAACAGCGCCGGTCTCCGCCTCTGCGGGCAGATCAAGCTCCGGCACACCGTCCAGCAGCGCAAACGCAAAACCGCCTTGGCCGTCCGTGCCGATGCCACGCTCCCGCCAGCCGTTTTCCGTCATCACAAATTGCCGCACGGGCAAAGCATCAAAAAACTCGTTGGCGACAACCAGCAAAGGGCGGTCATCGGGAAGCGTTGACAAATCATCGTGAAAAAATATTTTCTCTGCGCCGAACCCCGCAAGGCTACGACGCTGCACATCCCGCAGATACGGGCTGGTTTCCACCAGATGCAATTGCGTTTTTGCGCAAAAATCCGGTGCGGCTTTTCCGGTGATGCGCAGAATATCCGCGGCCAGCGTACCGCGCCCCGGCCCCAATTCGACAAAGACCGCACGATGCGGCGCACCGGATGCCCGCCAGTTTTCCAGCAGAAACGCACCGACCAGATCACCGAAAAGCTGGCTGATTTCCGGCGCCGTCGTAAACTCCCCCTTCACGCCGAACGGATCACGGGTCATGTAATAGCCGTATTGCGGATGTGACAGGCATTCCTGCATATATTCCGCGACAGAGACCGCTCCGCGTTTTTCGATCTGTTCGGTCAAAGCGGCGGCCAGCCCGCCATCACCCCCGTCAGTTTTCAGCCGAACCATTTTTCAGCACCTCTCCCCTGCCGGATGCGTAATGGATCAGGAAAACGCCTCCGAGAATCATCGGCAAAGACAAAATCTGCCCCATCGTCAGATATTCGGCGAAAAGGCCGAGTTGCGGATCGGGCTCGCGCACCCATTCCACGCAAAAACGCGCCAGACCGTATCCGGCCAGAAACACGCCGGAAAGCAGCCCCGGCTTTTTCCAGTATCCGGCCACCCGCGCCAGCACATAAAGCAGGACAAACAGCAGCAGCCCCTCGCCGATTGCTTCGTAAATCTGGCTGGGATGACGCGGGAACGGCCCGCCATAGGGAAAAATTACCCCCCACGGCGCAGTGGTCACGCGGCCGAATAACTCGCCGTTAATAAAATTGGCAATCCGCCCGAAAAACAGACCGATCGGTGCGGCGCAGGCCACAAGATCGGACAGGCACAGCAGCGAAACACCCTGCCGCCGCGCATAGAAAAACAGAACCGCGATAACACCGGCCATACCTCCGTGGAAGGACATGCCCCCCTCCCACAAATGGAAGACGTGCAGCGGATGCGCCAGATAATATGCGGGATTGTAAAACAGCACATAGCCCAGCCGGCCGCCGAGAATCACACCCCCGACCAGCCAGGGCAGCATATCCTCGATATCCTGACGGTGCGGCCGCCAATCGGGGACGGCTTTGGCAAAACGTCCGCTGAGCCAGATGCCATAGCCCCAGCCGCCGAGAAAACCGGCCAGATAGGCCAGCGCATACCAGCGGACATCAAAAAAGCCGAAAATGCTGAACGCCACCGGATCAATCTCCAGAAAAGGTATGCCGCCGAAATCACTCATTTTTTATCTTTCATCCTGTCCTAAAGATACCCGTCTTTTTTAGACAGGTAATTGCGCACATAATCGGCGATACCGTCCTCAAGTTCCGTGAATTCCTCCATATAGCCTGCCGCACGAATTTTCTGCATATCCGCCTCGGTGAAATACTGGTACTGCGCCCGCAACTCTTTGGGCATATCCACATAGGTAATATCCGGCTCGCGTCCGGCGGCGGTGAAAATCGCCCGCGCCAGATCGTCAAAACTGCGCGCCTTGCCCGTGCCGACATTGAACAGCCCGTTTTTGTCCGGATTTTCAAAAAACCAGAGCATCACTTTGACGCAATCCTTCACATAGACAAAATCGCGCATCTGGCCGCCATCGCCGTAATCGGGTCGGTGGGATTTGAACAGCGTTGCCCCGCCGCCTTCAGCGACGGCGGGATACAGTTTGCAGGCCACACTCATCTGCTCGCCCTTGTGATATTCATTCGGCCCGTAAACATTAAAAAATTTCAGCCCGACATGCTGCGGCGGTTTTGTCTCGCGACTTCTCAGCGTTTCATCCTGCGTCACGCGCGCGATAAAACGGTCGAAGACATGCTTGCTCCAGCCGTAGGCGTTCAGCGGCTTCAAAACCGAGAGTTCGTCAATGGTGTCCACATCCCGAAACCCGTGATGGCCATCGCCGTAAGTCGCCGCCGAGGAGGCGTAAATCAGGCGCACACCGTTCTGCGCGCAGAAATGCCAGAGTTTTTTGGTCAGGATGAAGTTGGAATTGACAATCAGATCGGCATCGCGCTCCGTCGTCGAAGACACTGCGCCCAGATGAAAGACCGTATCGATATCTCCGGCATGTTCCTTGAGATAGGAGAAAAAGTCTTCCGGCAGGATAAAATCGTATAACTCCCGTCCGGC
>SKHU01000231.1 GCA_007116755.1 Alphaproteobacteria bacterium | reverse complement strand
TTTTATTTTTTACAGAAAAAATCATATCACGGCCTGAACTGTGCCGCCAGTTTGACTTTTTGAGTTTTAGGATCATAAAAAATTAACGCCTTTCAAATAACATAAAGAGGGATAGATAACCATATTAGGAGAGCAACATGAAAGAGCCTGATCTGGATCAGCTATTTGCTATTGTTGAGGCATCTCCGCTTCTGGATGGGGTTGAAAACGAATTGCATAAGCTGGGGCGCGCGGACGAGGCCGGTGTTCTGTGTAAACTTCAGCAGGATGCGGGGGTGCAAATTGACAGGGAATTTTCAAGTTATGATGAAAACGAGCCTGCGCCGGGGCCGGAAACGGCACGGCTTAATGCCGCTTTTGAACCCGTTACAGCCGCGCGGCTGAATATATTAAAGCAGATCTGTCAAAAATTGCCGGACAGCGATCTGAAAAACGGCATGACGGATTTGATGGACAGGCTGGGCATGGAGGCAACTGTGCCGCCTACTGTAAAACCGGGATCAAAAAAACCGGGTATATAAAGGCTATGTGCCCGCGACGATGCGCAGCCCGTACCCGCAGTCTTGACAGGAAAAGCCGTAACTCTGCTCTTTTTAAAAATGCGCGGACGGGTTAAAATGCTTGTTCCGTTTCTCTGTGATGTTCGCAAAAGACGGAAGCTTTAAGAAAATCGTTGCAGACGGAGAGAGATGGCGGGGATCGAGCAAATCTTAAGACCGGATGAAAAAATACGCGCAACCGGACAGTTGCACTGGATTTATACCGCCCGGATGCTGTTCTGGCTTGTGGCAGGATTTTTCACGGCGACGGTTTTTGTTTACGCTGTCACCGGATGGGAAGCCGGCAATCTTGCCCGTGAGGCATTTCCCCATCTTCCGCAGGCCGAATTTCAATCTGCAAAGCAATATATGCTGGCGCAAGGCGGCGGGCGTATTGCGGTTTTCCGGTCGATGCATCCGGTGTTTCTTCTGTTTGCCGCCGGATTCTGCGGTACGGGGTTTTTATTTTTCTTCAATATGCTGTCCCTGAAATCCACGACGGAAATCGTGCTGACAAAAGAGAGGTTATTGTATAACCGTCACGGTTTGATGGTGCAGTATTCCGGAGATTTTAATATCAGCCATATTCAGAAAGCCGTTCCCGAAAGCGGGATTTTGGGGCGGATATTGGGATACGGCACCGTGCATATCAGCGGTAACGGCATTGTCGGCGTGTCCCTGCCGCCGATCCGGCAACCGAAGGAATTGTGCCGTGCGATCGAAGAGGCGCAAAAAGCCAAAATTTTGCGGGAGCAGGAAAAGGAGCGGGAAAGGAAAGAGGAACAGGAACGGAAGCAGAAGCAGCAAGGCGGCGGTGGCAAAGGGCGCGGTATTCAGATCAATCTGAAAACGCAAAACCGTGATGCGGACAGGGAAATGTCCGAGAATCAGGAGGAGAAACAAGAAGAAACAAAGAAAGAAAAGCCGGAAAAAAACAAAGAACCGTCGGCACAGGAGCAGATTGATGCGCTGATCGGGCTGCAAAGCATCAAGAATACTCTGGAGGCAATCAGATATAAAATCGCCTATAAGGAACGGCGGAAAAAAGCAGGTGCGCCGGTCGAGAGTTTTAACCTGCATTTCGTATTCAGAGGTAATCCCGGTACGGGAAAAACCACCGTTGCCCGTATTCTCGGGGCAATGCTGCGCGAAGCGGGCTATCTGGCAAGAGGCCATGTTGTGGAAGTCAGTGCCAAAGACCTGATTGCAAAATATGTCGGCCAGACCGCTCCGCAGACCGCCGAAAAAATTGAAGAGGCGATGGGCGGCATATTGTTTATTGACGAGGCTTATTCACTGCTGGGGCACGGCGGTGAGAAAGGCAGTTTCAGCGATGATGCGATTTCGACGCTTTTGCAGTTTATGGAGAACCGTCGCGGCACGTTTGTTGTTGTTGCCGCCGGGTATCCGGAGGAAATGGAGAAATTTGTCAATTCCAATCCGGGTTTGCGCTCGCGCTTTACCGAATTTATCGATTTTCCGGATTTTTCGGAAGAGGAGCTGTTCCGGATTTTTACGAAAATGGCAAGAGACAGGCATTATACATTGTCCGGCGCCGCCAGAAAATACCTGAAAGAGGCTGTGCGGGAGGCGCTGGCAGTTTACGGCAGCAGATTTCCCAATGCGCGCTTTATCCGTAACTTTTTTGAGAATACGATACGTTATCTGGCAGTACGCGTCATGCGGGAGCTTGAGCCGGATGACACGGAAGACGGCGCGGAGGATAAGCTGATTTCAAGAATGGAAAAAGATGACATGGAAAAAGGTTTTGCCAAAACAATCGCCGCATTCCATCATAACAGCAAACATGAAGAATATGATCTGCGCCTGAAGACACTGCGTGGTACTTTCAGGGATGCCGCAGGACTGTGCGGGCTGTAGGAAAAATCAGTGGTTGGGTTTCGGTTTATGGAGCGGGGTCGGGCTGCGGCCTTTTTCCCATTCTTTAAATTTTTCGCGGCGGGCAAAGTTTTTCACCGCTCCGGGCGCGGCCGCGCCAAGCATAAAGTACAAAGCGGTAAAGAATATCGTCAGTGCAACGTATTGTTCGCTTTTTTTCTCCATTATTTGTTCCATAGCGCCGATTTTTTCGGCACCGGACAGACCTTCTGTGCGTGCCGCGTCCCGCGCTTCCCGCAACTGTGAAAAGGCATCGCGCTGGCTTTGGAGAATACCGCTGTTGTAACCTGTATGCCCGATGGCCGTGATATCTTCCGCAAAAGACCTCTGCGCGGCGCGGAAATGATTGAGCGCCGTGCGTTCGGACAGATGGTCGTTGGTATAGATTTTCGTCATCAATTCAGACAGGCCGGTATTGAAATTTGTGCGCAATTCGGCTTTTTGTGCGGCGATAGCAGTCGCGTCAATTCCCGTATTGCCGGGTTGCTGCGCGGTGTTGAGCCTATCACGCAACGCAGTCAGTTCTTGATGCTGTTGCTGCAATGATGTCATCTTTTCATCCAGCGCTGCCGAGACGGCGGTATAATCCGCACCTGTTTGGGAATCCGGTGCGTCGGTAATTGTCATTTCCACTGTAGCCAGAAGCGGAATACCAACGACAAGCGCTGTCGCAAACGCGCCAAAGTCGTTGCGTAGAAAATTTCCGGTTGCTGTTCTAAGTTTTTTCGGTCGTCCTGTCGCCATAATCTACACACCCTTCCGCAGAATCATTTAAAGTGAAAATAATATATGGAAAATTATAGCAATTGTCAAGTCAAGTTGCCAAAAAATGTGAGGGAAAGTGTCAGGTGAAAATGTCGGGCATCAGCTGCGGCACTTAAAATCCGAAAATATCAATGCCGCCGAGGATGTCGCCGCCGCAATCAAAAGACGCGCCGCCATCGGCCTGCGTCTCGCGGCCGGAGGTAAAAGAGGATGTCGCCGCCGCACCAAGAACAACAGCCGCCGCCAGCCCGAAGGCGGAGGTGATGCTTCTGTCTGAAACTCTTTGCGCGTTGCTCATTTTTGCGTTCCGTATCTCTGTTGCGTTCAGCTTTATTTATGCTAATGCAAATTTTTCATAGAGTCAAATCCGCGGGCGGCATTTTCGGGCGGATTAAAAATTGCGGCGGATTTTTTGCGGTGCTATGCTGAAACTTCCGAATCTTGCGGTGTGTTATCAAAATAAGAAACAAGGATCAAAACCAGATGAATATCCATGAATATCAGGCCAAAGAATTGCTGCGTGCGCGCGGGATTCCGGTTCCGGCA
>SKHU01000133.1 GCA_007116755.1 Alphaproteobacteria bacterium | reverse complement strand
TTTAGCAAAAAATATTTAAAAATTATGTATAAACAAAGGGGCGGCGGAACTTTATTTTCAGGGCGTGTTTCAGATGTCCGCGCATTGTTTTTTCAGCCACGCCCATGCTTCTTTTTCGGCGCTTTCATCAAAATATTCGATTTCCGTCCGCGTCAGAAGATCGGCGAATTTTGTCAGATATTTTTCCCATCCCGCATCACCGACGATTGCGGCTGCCTCGACATTCCACCAATATTTGATTCCGGCCATGAAATCATCAATCATCGCCTGCGGCGTAAAGCCTTCGAATTCCGTAATATCGACAAAAACGCAAATATTTCCGTGTTCGGCAATGCTTGAATCCAGCAACGGCAGAAACTCTTTATAATCCTTGTGCGATAAAATGCCCGAGGCCTTGACGGCAAGAATTTTTCCCGAAGTTTCCGGCATAACTTTAATCATGATACGTGTTCCTTTTGTTACGGTTTTGTTATCTCTTGTAATACAGGCGGCAGGGATTCGGCAATATCTTCCGCGACAAGGCCGGAGCCGAAGCGCGCGGCAGCCGCGCCGTGCAGCCATGCGGCGGCGCAAGCGGCTTCAAAAACCGGCATATGCTGTGCCAGCAGACCGGTCAGAATTCCGGCCAGTACGTCGCCGCTGCCTGCCGTGGCCAGAAAAGGCGGCGCGTTGGTGTTGACAACGCAGCGCCCGTCCGGCGCAGCAATCACCGTATCGCCGCCTTTCAGCAGAACGGTCGCGCCGCATGTCGCCGCAGTTTTGCGCGCGCGTGTGATTTTGTCTCCGGATAATTTTCCGAACAGCCGGAGAAATTCGCCCTCATGCGGCGTGATGACACAGTTTTCATGCAGGGCGGCAAACAGCGTTTCGGGGTCTTTTTCAAAAACGCTCAACGCATCCGCATCAAGACAGGCGGTTTTGTCTTTGTTTTTCAGGATGGACAGCACGATTTCCCGCGTGTCTTTTGTCAGGCCGAGTCCGGGGCCTGCCAGACAGGTGTTCTTGCGCGGGTCGTCTGACAGAAAATCCCCGCGCTCTTTCTGTGTGGCGGCGGGTTCGACCAGAAGATGCGCTTTATATCCGGTGTAAGTCCCGAAACTTTCCGGCGGGCAGAGTATTGTCGCCAACCCGGCCCCTGCACGCATCGCGGCATGGGCGGCGAGCTTTGCCGCCCCTGTCATTTTTGCACCGCCGAAAATCACGGCATGGCCGCGCGTGTATTTATGATCTCCGGCTTTTGTTGCGGGAAACACCTGCCGCCAGATTTGCGGCGTGTTTTCCCAAAGCGGCGGAGTGTCGGTATCCGCAGGCGCAAGGCCGATATCGGCAACATGCACGGTTCCGCAATAATCGCGTCCGGGCAGCAGCACATGCCCCGGTTTCTTGGCATGAAAAGTAACGGTATGTTCTGCCTGCTGCGTTACAGGATCGGCTGTGCCGCTGTCACCGCTGACACCGCTGGGAATATCGACCGCAACGACCGGAAGACCGGCGGCAGAAATTTTTTTAAGCCACAGCGCTGCCGTACCGGATAGCGGTTTGGACAACCCGACACCGAACAGCGCATCAACGGCCAGCGCCGTGTTTTGCAGATCAATATCCGCTGCGGTTTCCAAAGAAACAGGGCAGCGCTCGGCCATAATTTTTGCATCGCCTTGATAGGCGGATTTTTCAAGCAGGGCGGCAACGCGGACAGGCCAGCCCGCCTTGTGCAGCAGACGGGCAATGACAAAACCGTCACCGCCGTTATTGCCGGGGCCGCACAGCACCAGAACGGGGCAGGGGGCGTAATGCGCACGCATGAGGTCCGCGACGGCGGCTCCGGCATTTTCCATCAGCACCGCGCCGGATATACCGGCCGCAATCGTAGCCTTGTCCGCAGCGTAGATTTCGGCAACGCTGAAAATGCGGGGGGCGGCTGTCGGCATGACTTAAAGCTCCTCCGTCTGCAGATGTTCGGCGATTGTCACCGGCCAGCCGAAACGCCGCGTAATTTTGCGCTTCATGGAGGCAGCGGCGTCCGGTTCGCCATGGACAAGAAAAACCTTGCGCGGCGGAGCGTTGAATCCTTCCAGCCAGCCGATCATTTCGCGATCATCGGCATGGGCGGAGGTGCTGCGCAGATGTTTGATCTCCGCCCGCACGGGATAATCGCTGCCGTGAATGCGCAGTGTGTCTTCGCCGCGTAAAAGGCGTTCGCCTCGTGTTCCTGCTGCCTGATATCCAGCCAGCAAAACCGTATTGCGTTCATGAGTAATAAGATGTTTGAGATGATGCAATACGCGTCCGCCCGTGGCCATGCCGCTGGCCGAAATAATAATGCAGGGCATATTGTTTTCATTGATGGCTTTCGATTCCTCCTGCGTACGCGTATAGGTCGCCATATCGCACATCGCGCGGCACATATCGGGATCAAGACGGTGTTCGCTTTGATGGCGGTGCAAAAGCTCTGTGACATTGATGGCCATCGGGCTGTCGAGATAAACAGGCAGGTCGGGAATTTTTTTCTGCTGTTTGAGCATATAGATATAATAGAGAAGATTTTGCGCCCGCCCGACGGCGAAAGCGGGGCAGACGATTTTGCCGCCGCGCCGGATGGTTTTCTGCACGATACTGCCGATGGCTTTGGCCGGATCGGTTTTTTCATGGCTGCGGTTGCCGTATGTGGATTCCAGTACCAGATAATCGGCCTGTTGTATCTGCGCAGGCGGCAGCATAACAGGATCGTGCGGCCGGCCGAGATCGCCGGAAAACAAGACCGAACGGCCGGCATGGGTTACGCGGATCATGGCTGCGCCGAGAATATGTCCGGCACGATGCAGGGAAAACGACAATTCATCATCCAGCGCAAGCGTTTCGCCGAAATCTGTCGCTTCAAAAAATTTCAGGCTTTCTTCCGCATCCTGCTCCGTGTAAAGCGGCAGCGCAGGATTGTGTTTTGAATAGCGGTAACGGTTGGCGCGTGCCGCATCCTCTTCCTGCAGATAACCGCTATCAGGCAGCATGATTTTGCACAGATCACGCGTGGCTTTTGATGTGTATATTTTGCCGCGAAACCCGTTTTTAACCAAAAGCGGCAGATAGCCGCTATGGTCGATATGCGCATGGGTCAACAATACAGCATCAATCTCGGAGGGCGGCACGGGCAGTTTATCCCAGTTGCGCAGGCGAAGTTCTTTCAGACCCTGAAACAGGCCGCAATCAACCAGAATTTTTTTGTCATGTGTCTCCAGCAGGAATTTGGAGCCTGTAACCGTTCCCGCCGCGCCAAGAAAACCGAGTTTCATAAAATTTCTCTTTCGCTTTTTGCTTTTATACTACAGCCGTGCGGCAAAACTGGAAAGAGAAGATCGGAAGCGGCAAAGCAAAAGCCGCGATTTTTAGGCCGCGGCTTCGTTCAGCTTGGTGTAAAGCTGCCTATCAGCGCCGACAGCCTGGGTGGCGCAAGTCGTGAGAGGATCTCTTCCATCGTATGTCATCCTCGGCTTTCCACCGCGGATGCTCTGGATACAATGGCCGTCCATTCTTGTCTACAGCCTTTCTTCGATGTTCTTCGTACAAAACCTGGATCAGTGATTTTGGTTTTTTATCTTCCGGCTTTTTTGTATCGTTCATTGTCGGGTTCCATTCAGATTAAACTTATAGTATTTGACATAAATTTATTATACCATAAAGTGAAAGTGATGGGCAAATAAATATTTATCCTGTTGCCGGGTGAATAGACCGTGCGCACAGACAAAAAGCCGCGATTTTT
>SKHU01000083.1 GCA_007116755.1 Alphaproteobacteria bacterium | reverse complement strand
TTTTCAATTCTGCTGTGGATTTTTCGGCTTTTCTGCGTTAAAAATTCTCCCATGCGTATTGTAACATGGAACATCAATTCGGTGCGTCTGCGTCTGCCGCTGGTGCAAAAGCTGGTACGGGAAACACAGCCCGATATTCTCTGTCTGCAGGAAACCAAGACCCCTGACGAGTTTTTTCCCGCGGATGATCTTCGCAAGGCCGGATTTCCGCATATGGCCTTCACAGGCATGAAAGGCTATAACGGCGTTGCGATTCTGTCGAAATTCCCGCTGGAAGATGCGGACACCCATGCGCGCTGCGGACAGGAGGATTGCCGCCATATCACGGCAAAATTCCGTGTACCGCAATTCAAAACGCCCGTGACGCTGCATAATCTTTACATTCCCGCCGGCGGTTATGAACCCGACCCCGAGATCAATGACAAATTCCGGCACAAGCTGGATTTTGTCGAGGAGTTGACCGAATGGTTTCCGGCCAATGAAAACGCGGATGCGCCTGTCATCGCCCTCGGCGATCTGAATATCGCGCCACTGGAAAACGATGTCTGGTCGCATAAGCAGATGCTGAAGGTCGTCTCGCATACGCCGATGGAAACCGGACGTTTTGAAGAATTTTACCGGTCCATGAACTGGGTCGATGCGATGCGGCATTTCGTGCCGGAGGAAGAAAAACTCTATTCCTGGTGGAGCTACCGCGCCCGCGACTGGGCGGCCTCCGACCGCGGACGGCGGCTGGATCATGTCTGGGTGACGCAGCCGCTTAAACCCTACTTGAAAAACTGCACCGTATTGCGCGATGCGCGCGGCTGGGAACGCCCCAGCGATCACGTCCCCGTGATTATCGACTTTGCGCAAGAGTAGAATTGTTTTACAATCCGTCAGACTGCTGCAACAACAGACAGGATATTTATGACCACGGCAGAACAACAACCGAAAGCGGCGCTGTCCGGCCTGCGTATTCTTGATATGTCGCGTATTCTGGCAGGGCCGGCGGCCACCCAGCTTCTCGGAGATCTCGGCGCGGATGTCGTCAAGATCGAGCGCCCCGGCGAAGGCGATGACACGCGCAAATGGGGGCCGCCTTTCGTGCAGGACAAAGACGGGCACAACACAAGCGAAAGCAGTTATTATCTTTCCGCCAACCGCAACAAACGCTCGATCGCCGTTGATTACACGACGGAGGACGGACGCGCGCTGCTGCTGAAACTGATTGCGAAAGCCGATGTGCTGATCGAAAATTTCCGCACCGGCACGCTTGCACGTTACGGCCTGTCCTATGACGACCTCAAGGATGATTTTCCGCGTCTGATTTATTGTTCGCTGACGGGATTCGGGCAGACCGGTCCCTATAGGGAAAAAGCCGGTTACGATTTTCTGATTCAGGGCATGGGCGGCATTATGAGCCTGACCGGTCCGGAAGGCGAGGGCGGCATGCCCTATAAAACCGGTGTGGCAATTGCCGATCTGATGGCGGGAATGTATGCGGCAAACGGCATTCTGGCAGCGCTGCATTACCGCAACACAACCGGACGCGGCCAGTTTGTCGATATCGCGCTGCTGGACACGCAGGTCGCATGGCTGTCGAATGCCGCACAATATTATCTGACCGGCGGCAAGGTTACGCCGCGCATGGGCAATGCGCATCCGACCATTGTGCCTTATGAGGTGTTCCCCGCCGCAGACGGACATATGATTCTTGCTGTTGGCAATAACAAGCAATTCGTGTCATTCTGCCAATTTGCGGGATGCCCGCAACTTGCGGAGGATCCGCGCTTTCAAACCAATCAGGCACGCGTGGAAAACCGCACGGAGCTGATCCCGCTGCTGCGCGAGATTACAGCGCAACACCCGCTTGCCTATTGGATGGAGGGGCTGGAGAAAAACGGCGTGCCTTGCGGGCCGGTCAATACGCTGGATAAAGTTTTTGCCGATCCGCAGGTCAAGGCGCGGGATATGGTGATTGACATGCCGCACCCTTACGCCCCTGACCCCTTGCAACTCCTCGGCTGCCCCGTCAAAATGTCGGAAACTCCGGCATCCTACCGCCATGCGCCGCCGGTTTTGGACCAGCACCGCGCAGAGATTCTGGAGGACTGGCTGGGAGATGAAAATGCGGGGACAGGACAACAGGAGGTACAGAACAGATGAAAAACCTGATTTCCATTCGGGACTGGTCGCGGGAGGAAATGACCGACCTGCTCGACAAGGCCGACGACCACCTCAAACACCTGCGCACACGCAGCGGCTTCGAAAACCGTATGCGCGGCAAAATCGTTATGAACGCATTTTTTGAAGATTCGACGCGCACCCGCACCTCTTTTGAAATGGCGGCGTTGCGTCTGGGCGCAAAAACCGTCAGTTTTTCGGCTTCATCCTCCTCGCTGAAAAAAGGCGAGAGTTTTGAAGATACGCTGAAAACACTGGCGATGATGCATCCCGATTTCTTTGTCATCCGCGCCGGCGAAAAAAATATGCCCGAACTGGCACAAAGACATATGCCCTGCCCCGTTCTGAACGCAGGCAACGGCACGGACGAACATCCGACACAGGCGCTGCTGGACGCGCTGACACTGCGCGGCCATTTCGGACGGATTGAAGGCTTGACGGTGGCAATCTGCGGCGATATCCGCCACAGCCGCGTTGCGGGATCAAATATCCTGCTGCTGGAAAAATTCGGCGCCGAAATCCGTCTTGTCGGGCCGGAATCGCTGCTGCCCGCCAACAGAAACAACGGCCCGCAGCAATTCACGGAAATAGAGGACGGCATTGCCGAAGCCGATGCGGTCATGATGCTGCGCATCCAGAAAGAGCGGCTGGACAATAATCTGGAGATTGATGATGCCGAATATTTCCGGCGCTATGGCCTGACACAGGAACGCCTTGCCCACGCCGCGCCGCACGCAGTCGTGCTGCATCCGGGGCCGATGAATCGCGGCGTTGAAATCGCCGGTGAAATTGCCGATGATCCGCGCCGTTCGCTGATCTGGAAACAGGTCGAATCCGGCGTGGCGCTGCGTATGGCCTGCCTTGAAACCTGCGCAGAGGCGGTGTAACCCCATGTGCAGTATATCTTTAACGGAGATTATTATTTATTTTTCCCTCGGCTATGCGCTCGGCAGTATTCCGTTCGGGCTGATAATCGGAAAAATTTTCGGGCTGGGCGATATCCGCCAAAAAGGATCGGGCAATATCGGCGCAACCAATATGCTGCGGCTGGGCGGTAAAAAACCGGCACTGCTGACGCTGATCGCCGATGGCGGAAAGGGCGCGCTGCCTGTTGCCGTTGCCGCTGCAATCTGTCCGCCGCTGGGTGCATGGGCGTTTCTCGGCGCAGTAATCGGCCATATGTTTCCGGTCTGGCTGCAATTCAAGGGCGGCAAGGGTGTGGCCACGACCATCGGCGGTTTCCTGGCGCTTTCCCCGCTGGCCGGCGCTGCAGTCTGCGCTGTCTGGTTGACAACGGCAGTGCTTTTCCGCTATTCCTCTTTGGCGGCGCTGGTTGCCGTCGGGTTTGCGCCATTGCTGCTGTTCCTGCTGAAAACCGGCACGAGTGCGGATGTCTTGTCAATCACCGTTGTGATTGCCATACTGGTTTTTATCCGCCACCGCGCGAATATCAGCCGGCTGCTAAAAGGAGAGGAGCCGAAAATTGGCAAAAAACAAGCATAGTTTCGGCCTTGCCGAAGATGACGGGACGCAAAACGGGTTTTCTTTTCCCTCCGCGTCTTCTGACACGCAACCGTTTTCCGGAGAAGAACGCCTCGCGCGTCTGCGTCTGGCGCGTACCGAGAATATCGGCCCGATCACCTTCACAAAACTGCTTTCCCGTTACGGCAGCGCCGCACGTGCGCTGGAGGCATTGCCGCATCTGTCTGCACGCGGCGGACGTAAAAAACCGCTCGTAGCACTGACAATCGAAAAAGCGCAGGAGGAAATCGCCGCCATCGAAAAAGCGGGCGCAAAGCTGATCGTCAAGGGGGAGGAAGGCTACCCCGCCCTGCTGGCACAGACCGAAGATGCGCCGCCGGTTCTGACGGTTTGCGGCAATCTGAACGCGCTGGCGCAAAAATCTTTTGCCGTTGTCGGCACGCGCAATGCGTCGATCAACGGGCGCAAAATGGCGCAGGATATCGCTGCGCGTATCGGTGCGGCCGGATATTATATTGTCTCCGGCATGGCGCGCGGCATTGACAGCTGTGCGCATCAGGCCGCGCTGGAAAGCGGCACAATCGCGGTATTGGCCGGTGGCGTTGATGTTATTTACCCGAAAGAAAATACCGAACTCTACCATAAAATTCTGGAGAACAGCGGCGCTGTCATCGCGGAAAACCCGCCCGGAACGCAGCCGCAGGCGCGGCACTTCCCGCGCCGCAACCGGATTATCTCCGGCCTGTCGCTCGGTACGCTGGTGGTCGAGGCCAGTTTGCGGTCAGGCTCGCTGATTACGGCGCGGCTGACGCTGGAGCAGAACCGCGAATTGTTCTGCATTCCGGGATCGCCGATGGATCCGCGTGCCAAAGGCACGAACAAAATGCTCAAAGACAGCGCCGCGCATCTTGTCACCGATGCGGCGGATATTCTGGATGTTCTGAATACGCTGCGCACCCTGCCGCTTTCCGAAACGGAAGACGGTTTCGACATGTCCGGTTTTGACGGCACGCTGCCCGATCTGCCGGAAGACACGGCGGAAAATCTGCGCGATGCGATTTTGGCGCAACTGGATGCCGCCCCCGTGCATGTTGATGAATTGCTGCGTGCGCTGGATGCACCTGTGCCGGAAGTTCTGTCAGCCCTGCTGGAGCTGGAATTGGCCGGACGGGTTGAAAGACATCCGGGAAATAGAGTAAACCTGATAGACTATGATTCGCTTTAAAAACGACTTGGGATAACAAAAATAATATGTCCGCTCAAAATCTCGTCATTGTGGAGTCGCCTGCAAAGGCCAAAACCATCAACAAATATCTCGGCAAGGATTATAAAGTCGTTGCCAGTTACGGCCATGTCCGCGACCTGCCGGCCAAAGACGGGTCCGTCAATCCCGATGACGGGTTTTCCATGCAATGGCAGATGAGCGAGCGCGCCAAAAAACAGGTCAACGAAATCGTCAAGCTGGCCAAAGACGTATCGACCGTCTATCTCGCAACTGACCCTGACCGCGAGGGCGAGGCGATTTCATGGCATATTGCCGAAATTTTCAAAGAGAAAAAAATCCGCGCCGGTTTAAAACGCGTCGCATTTAACGAGATCACGAAAAAAGCCGTTGAAGAGGCTTTTGCCCATGCACGCGATATCGATGATCATCTGGTCGAAGCCTATCTGGCGCGGCGTGCTCTGGATTATCTTGTCGGCTTTACATTGTCGCCGATCCTGTGGCGCAAACTGCCCGGATCCCGCTCGGCGGGGCGGGTGCAATCAGTGGCGCTGCGCCTTGTCTGCGAACGCGAACGCGAAATCGAGGTGTTCAAGGCCGATGAATACTGGTCGATCGAAACGCTGTTGAACACGGCAAAAGGCGAAAGTTTTACGGCACGCCTCTCGCAGGTTGACGGCAAAAAGCTGAAAAAACTTGATATCGGCGATGAAAAAACCGCAGAGGCGCTGGTTGACCGTCTGGTCGCGTGTAAAAATGCGCTCTCCGTCACCGAAGTCGAGAAAAAACAGACACGCCGCAATCCGCCGCCACCTTTCATTACCTCCACATTGCAGCAGGAAGCCTCGCGCAAGCTCGGTTTCGGAGCGACAAAAACCATGCGCACCGCACAAAAACTCTATGAAGGTGTGCCGATACAGGGCGAAAACACAGGTCTGATCACCTATATGCGTACCGACGGCGTGACGCTGGGCGGCGAGGCGATGGGCAGCATCCGCAGCCTGATCGGCAAACGCTTCGGCGCGCAATACGTACCGGAAAATCCGCGTTTTTACAAATCCAAAGCCAAAAACGCGCAGGAGGCGCATGAAGCGATACGCCCCACGGATATAAGAAGAACGCCGGAGGAAATCGGAAAATTCCTCGGCGAGGAGGAACGCAAACTCTATACGCTGATCTGGAAGCGCACAATGGCCTGCCAGATGGAAAGCGCCGTTCTCGATCAGGTCACAGCGGATATTGCCAATGATGCGGGCGATCTTGTGCTGCGCGCCAACGGCTCGACGATTGCCTTTGACGGTTATTACGCGCTTTATATGGAAGGCCGCGACGACAGCGAAGAGGAAGATAATGACAACCGTCTGCCGCCGCTTGCCGTCAAAGACGCGCTGAAAGCGCAGCAGATTACGCCAAGCCAGCATTTCACACTACCGCCGCCGCGCTATACGGAAGCAACGCTGGTCAAGAACATGGAAGAACTCGGCATCGGCCGCCCTTCAACCTATGCGTCGATTTTGCAGGTGCTGCAGGACAGAAATTACGTGCGTCTGGATAAAAAGCGGTTTTTCGCTGAAAACCGCGGCCGTGTCGTCACGACGTTTCTGGCCAATTTCTTTAAGAAATACGTTGAATATGATTTTACCGCCAATCTGGAAGACCGGCTTGACCAGATCTCCGCCGGAGATCTGCAATGGCAGACCGTGCTGGGCGATTTCTGGACGGAATTTTCCGCCGCGGTCGAAGACACCAAAGAGCTGCGCATCACCGATGTCATCAACGCGCTGGATGCGGAGCTGGATCATGTGCTGTTTCCGCCGACGGAAGACAGCAGCGATCCGCGCATATGCCCGTCCTGCACCGACGGGCGGCTGGGGCTGAAACTCGGAAAATTCGGCGGTTTTATCGGCTGTTCCAACTATCCCGACTGCAAACATACGCGTCCGTTTATGAGCGCCGATGATGCCGGCGGCGATGACGGCGTGCTGGAAGGCGGCCAGCCGAAAGAACTGGGGCCGCATCCCGAAACCGGTATGCCGGTGACGCTGCGGCTTGGCCCCTACGGCCATTATGTGCAGCTTGAACCCGAGCCGCAAACCGAAGCGGCAGAACCGCCGCCGGAAGTGGAAGAAAAAAACGCCAAAGGCAAAAAAACAAAAGCCAAAAAACCGAAAAAGCCGAAAGCGCCCAAACCCAAGCGCATGGCGATTCCGCGCGGTTTTACGCTGGATTCGATTGATCTGGATATGGCGGTCAAATTGCTGACCCTGCCGCGCGAGGTCGGGCTTCATCCCGAAACGGGCGAGATGATCAAGGCAGGAATCGGACGTTTTGGCCCCTATCTTGTGCATCAGGGCAAATTTAAATCCCTGCCAAAAGACGAACCCGATGCGGTGCTGACCATCGGGCTGAACCGCGCTGTGGATATTCTGGCGCAGGAAAGCAAGCGCGGCGGTTTCGGCGAACTCCGCAAAATCGGCGACCACCCCGAAGACGGCAAACCCGTCACCGTCAACCGTGGCCGTTTCGGCCCTTATATCAAACACGGCAAGCTGAACGCCTCCCTGCCCAAAACCTCGGAAGTGGAAGAGGTGACGATGGAACAGGCGCTGGAACTGCTGGCAAAAAAAGCCGAAAAGGACAAAGAAAAAGGCAAGACAGGCGGAAAAGCCGTAAAAAAACCGGCAAAAAAGAAAACTGCCAAGAAAAAATAACGCCTTGCCTGCGCTTTTCATGTAAAATGGAAGGAGCATGAGCAAAAAATTTGTCGAAAAACTCAGTGATAAAATTGATGCCGTTCCCGCATACATAACATTCGGGCGCGTCACCAAGATTCTGGGCATGATGGTCGAGATCGGTGGGATCGAAACCGAACTCTCAATCGGCAGTCTGTGTATTCTCAAACCCCGCAATGCCGATCCCGTGCCGTGCGAGGTTGTCGGTTTCCGCGACAATCATGCGCTGCTGATGGCCTTCGGCAATCTGAACAGCATCGGGCCGGGCTGCCGTGCAGAGATTGGCCCGCAGCAGATTCTTGCTTATCCCAGCGATGCATGGAAGGGGCGCGTCATCAACGCCTTCGCCGCACCGCTGGACGGAAAAGGTCCGCTGCCGGAAGGCGAAATCGGTATCCCGCTGCGCAATGCGCCGCCCCCCGCCCACGGGCGCAAACGTCTGGGGCCGAAGCTGGATCTGGGCATTCGCGCCATCAATACGTTTCTCAGCACCTGTCAGGGGCAGCGTCTTGGGATTTTCTCCGGTTCGGGTGTCGGAAAATCAATTATGATGTCGATGCTGGCACGCTATGGCGGCGCGGATGTCAACGTCATCGGCCTTGTCGGCGAACGCGGCCGCGAAGTGCAGGAATTTCTTGAAGACGAACTCGGCGCCGAAGGGCTGGCGAAATCCGTCGTGATTATCGCCACATCGGATGAACCGCCGCTGACGCGCCGTCAGGCCGCCTATATGACGATGGCGGTAGCGGAATATTTCCGCGGCGAGGGCAAACAGGTACTGTGTATGATTGATTCCGTCACCCGTTTTGCCATGGCGCAGCGCGAAATCGGCCTGTCTGCGGGCGAGCCGCCGACGACCAAAGGCTATCCCCCGACAACCTTCAGCGAACTCGCGCGGCTTTTGGAGCGCGCGGGCCCCGGAATTGAGGACGACGGCGACATCACCGGATTTTTTACCGTTCTTGTCGAAGGCGACGACCATAACGAGCCTGTTGCCGACGCGGTGCGCGGCATTCTTGACGGGCATATCGTTCTCAGCCGCTCCATTGCCGATCGCGGGCGTTATCCGGCGATTGATATTCTCAAAAGCATCTCGCGCTCCATGCCCAAATGCCTGACCGACGAACAGGAAAAACTGGTGCGCGACGCGCGCAGCGTTCTGTCCACCTATGAAGATATGGCGGAACTGATCCGTCTGGGCGCATACCGAAAAGGCAGCGATCCGAAAGTTGATGAGGCGCTGGTGCTGTATCCGAAGATCGAGGCGTTTCTGGCACAGAAACCCAATGAAAACACAACGCTGGAGGACGGCTATACCATGCTGGCGGAGATTCTGGCGCAAACCGCCCCCGCACAGACCGATCCCGCGCAGGATCAATAAACAGGATAAATAAAAATGGGCAGTCTTGATACGCTGATCCGCATCTCCAAACACGATCTGGACGAAAAGCGCCGTGCACTGAAAGAGCTTTACGACGTACTCGACGGTTATGAACGTCAAAAACAGGCGTTTGAGGACGGCATTCTGCGCGAAAAAAAAGCTCTTGAAGGACAGGACTGGAACGCGCATATCACCTATGCCGCGTTTCACCGCAAAACTGAAAAACAGATTGCCGAAATGTCACGCAGCATCGCCGCCGCCGAAAAGAAAATTTTTGCGCTGCGCGACGAGATGCTGGAGATTTTCGGCGAGATGAAACGCTATGACATCGCCAACGACCTGCGCCGCAGTATTGAGGAAGAAGAAAAACGTCTGGCCGAAACCAAATCCCTTGACGAAATCGCAATGGAAACCTTCCGCCGCGCGGAATAGCTCTGCCCTGCCCCGTTCACGCGGGAATGACAGGAAGGTTTATTTGCACAGATGTGCCTTCAATTTAAATTAAAAAACCATCCCCACCATGCCTCTACATTATACCGCCCCGTCAATGCTGCCGCTCGGCGATGCGTTTTTTGACTTCGGCGATTTCTTTGGCAGGGTTCAGGCCTTTCGGGCAGGCGCTGGTGCAGTTCATAATCGTATGGCAGCGATAGAGTTTGAACGGGTCTTCCAGCTGGTCGAGCCGCTCACCCGTTGCCTCGTCCCGCGTATCATGCACCCAGCGGCTGGCCTGCAGCAATGTGGAGGGGCCGAGATAGCGGTCGCCGTTCCACCAATAGCTGGGACAGGCCGTTGTGCAGCAATAGCACAGAATGCACATGGCCGGCCCGTGACCGTCCGCCCCGTTCAGACGGTTGGCATCTTCGGGTGACTGCAGGCGTTCCTGCGACGGCGGCGGGCTGTCGGTTTTCATCCACGGTTCGATCGAAGCATATTGCGCATACATATGGTTCAGATCAGGCACAAGGTCTTTGACAACGGGCAGATGCGGCAGCGGCGTAATTTTGATATTGTCGTCGCTGCGGCAATCCTCAATCGCTTTCGTGCAGGCCAGCGTATTGGTGCCGTCGATATTCATCGCGCAGGAACCGCAAATCCCCTCGCGGCAGGAGCGGCGGAAAGTCAGCGTCGGGTCGATATTGTTCTTGATATAAATCAGCGCATCCAGCACCATCGGCCCGCATTTGTCCATATCGATTTCATAAGTATCAAGGCGCGGATTTTCCTCTCCGTCGGGCGTCCAGCGGTAAATGCGGAAGGTCTTTTTATTCTCCCCCGCATTTTCGGCTTTGAAGCTTTTGCCCTTGCCGATTTTTGAATTTTTCGGAAGCGTGAATTTTGCCATTGTTATTGTTCCCCTTCCCTTGTGTTCTTAATAGACCCGCGCCTTCGGCGGCACGGCTTCGACTTCGTCCGTCAGCGTATTCAGATGCACAGGCCGGTCACCAAGTTTCACCTTGCCCTTGCCATCCACCCAGACGGCCGAATGTTTCAACCAGTTTTCGTCATCGCGGTCGGGATAATCCTCATGCGCATGCGCCCCGCGGCTTTCCTTGCGGTTTTCCGCCGCATTGATCGAGGCCGCCGCCTGATACATCAGATTGTCCAGCTCCAGCGTTTCGACAAGATCGCTGTTCCAGATCATCGAGCGGTCATGCACTTTCAAATCGCCCAGTTTTTTCCACAATGCCGCAATTTCCTTACATCCCGCCTTCAAAAGTTTTTCCGTGCGGAATACGGCACAATGCTCCTGCATCGCCTTCTGCATATCCAGACGCAGCGCTGCGGTCGGCGTGCCGCCATCGGCGTGGCGCAGACGGTCAAGCCGTTCAATCGCGCGGTCATCCGCATCTTTGGCCAGCGTTTTATGCGGCGTGTTCGGTTTAATCAGCTCCGCAGCACGGATCGCCGCCGCCCGCCCGAAGACGACAAGATCAAGCAGTGAATTGGAGCCGAGCCTGTTCGCACCGTGAACGGAGACGCAGGCCGCCTCGCCGATCGCCATCAGTCCCTGCGCGACGGCATCGGGGTCTTTCTTGGTCGGATTGATGACTTCGCCGTGATAATTGGTCGGGATGCCGCCCATATTGTAATGCACGGTCGGCAGCACCGGAATCGGCTCTTTCGTCACATCAACGCCGGAGAAAATCTTGGCGGTTTCGGCAATACCCGGCAAACGTTCGTGAATCACGGCAGGGTCAAGATGTTCCAGATGCAGGAAAATATGGTCTTTTTCTTCGCCGACACCCCGCCCCTCGCGGATTTCGATCGTCATCGAGCGGCTGACGACATCGCGGCTCGCCAGATCTTTGGCGGAGGGCGCATAGCGCTCCATAAAGCGTTCGCCCTCGCTGTTGGTCAGATAGCCGCCCTCGCCGCGCACACCTTCGGTAATCAGACAGCCTGCGCCGTAAATTCCCGTCGGGTGAAACTGGATAAACTCCATATCCTGCAGCGGCAGACCCGCGCGCAGAACCATCGCATTGCCGTCACCGGTGCAGGTATGCGCCGAGGTGCAGGAGAAAAACGTCCGGCCGTAGCCGCCTGTGGCCAGCACCGTCTGATGTGCGCGGAAACGATGAATTGTGCCGTCGTCCAGATTCCACGCCATCACGCCGCGGCAAACACCGTCTTCATCCATCAGCAGATCCAGCGCAAAATATTCAATAAAGAATTCGGCCTTGTGTTTCAGACTTTGCTGATACAGCGTATGCAAAATCGCATGGCCGGTGCGGTCGGCCGCCGCGCAGGTGCGCTGCGCCGTGCCTTCGCCGTAATGCGTCGTCATTCCGCCGAAAGCGCGCTGATAGATTTTGCCCGCCGCCGTACGGCTGAACGGCACGCCGTAATGTTCCAACTCGATCACGGCCGGAATTGCCTCGCGGCACATATATTCGATCGCGTCCTGATCCCCGAGCCAGTCCGATCCCTTAATCGTATCGTACATATGCCAGCGCCAGTCATCCTCGCCCATATTGCCCAGCGCGGCGCTGATGCCGCCCTGCGCCGCAACGGTATGGCTGCGTGTTGGAAAAACTTTTGAAATACAGGCGGTTTTCAGCCCCTTTTCCGCCATGCCGAATGTGGCGCGCAGCCCCGCGCCGCCCGCGCCGACAACGACAACATCATATTCGTGATCAATAATTTCGTAAGCCGATTTCTTCATGGCCTGCCCTCTGTTCTTTACTTTTTAAGCGAAATTGATCTTTAAAACCGCATAAACGGCCATTACCCCCGCGCCGAGAAAGAGAAAACGCGTAAAGATCAGCATCACCGGTTTGCCGACATGACAATGCACGTAATCCTCTATAATCACCTCAAGGCCGAGCAACGCGTGATAAAACGCCGCCCATAAAAACAGCAAAAGCGTGACGGCGTTCCACGGATCGGACATCCAGAGCTGCGCCTCCGCATAAGAAGCCGTAAAAATATTCGGCAGATGAAACAGCAGCCAGACAGATAGCGGAATCAGCGCCAGCGCAGTGACGCGCTGCATCCACCAGTGTTTATAACCGGATTTTGCTGAGCCCAGCCCCTTGGCACGCGCCAGCGGTGTTTCGATTTTTTTATGCGTTTTCCCGCAACTTTCCGTCATTCTTTTCCCCGCTTAATAAAAATAAAGACAGGCGAAAACCGCTGTCAGTACAAAAGAAGCAATCACCGTGACCCAGCCGCTGGCATTGACCGCCGCCATTTTAAACCCCAGCCCCGCATCCCAGAACAAATGACGGATCCCGTTCAAAAGGTGATAGCACAGCGCCCAGATAAAACCGATTGTCACCAGTTTTCCCAGCGGATGCGCCATGCACTCGGTAAAACACTGATAGGCCTCGGCACTGTGCGACAGCGACCAGATCCCCCAGCCCAGCAGCAAAAGCCCGCCCGTAAGCCCTGCCCCGGTGATCCGGTGCAATATCGACAAAACGGAGGTGATCTGGGGTCTGTAAACCTGTAAATGGGGGGAAAGGGGACGCTGTTTCATCAGTTCTTACCGCTTTTTTTTGATCTGCGTATGAGTCGTATGTGACGGTTTTAAAATAGTCTTTTCAAACCGCTTCGTCCAGATATTTATCGGCGGCGCGGACGGGAGGATTTGCGCAGAGCCGTTTTTTCCCCTTTTTGCGGGGCGGGTTTTTCAGGCGTTTTTTTTAACGCATCAACAGGACGCGGCTCCGTCCGGTCGCGCAGCCATTGTTGATAACCGTCTTCGGCGATCTCGCCCGCAGCCAGTGCCTGCGTGACGCGCACAACTTCTTCTTCCGTCGCGGTCAGTTCCATATCGTTGCTGTCCAGAAAGGTTGCGGCAACGACAAATCCCGTGCGTTTGTTGCCGTCCACAAAAGGATGGTTGCGGACAATGCCCGCCGCATACGCCCCCGCAAGATCGCATAAATCGGGATTGCCGTAGGCAAAAAGATTGTGCGGCCGCGCCAGTGCCGATTCCAGCAGCCCCTCGTCCCGCAGACCGAATGCCCCGCCGTGCCGCACCAGCGACATATGATGGATGGCCAGCACCAGTTTTTTTTCAACCCAAA
>SKHU01000263.1 GCA_007116755.1 Alphaproteobacteria bacterium | reverse complement strand
GAAATCGTGGCTGTCCGCAGAACCAAAGGACGATAGATTCTAAGAACAACCGAAACGAAGCAAAAGCGCCCTTAAAAAAAGATGTTTAAAAGACGTAATTCGAAACCCCTGCTGCACAAAATACGGGATGTTTTCTGGCCGTATATGGGCTGGGAGCGACTTGTCGACTATTACAAACACCGCGTCGGACGCATGAAAGGCACGCCCTATATGATCGCCGCAGGTTTTGCCTCCGGTGCCGCGGTCTCCTTCACGCCTCTGATGGGGTTTCACTTTATTCTCGGCATTCTGCTGGCACTGGCCGTGCGCGGATCGCTTCTGGCCTCAATGTTCGGCACAGCCGTCGGCAACCCTTGGACTTTCCCGATTATCTGGCTCATCATTTACAGAATCGGCAGATTTATCCTTGGAGAAGACGATACCATCGATATTGACGGCGAGGATATTTCCACCGGCCTGACACTCGGGGAAATCCGCAACGCGCCTTCGGAGTTTTTCTTTCCGGCCATGGTCGGATCAATCCCCTGCATTATTGTCGTCTGGTTTATCGTTTTCTTTCCCGTACGCAAAATTGTCGCACAATATCAAAGACGTCGTCGTTTACGTCTGGAACGCAAAAGGCAACGCCAGAAAAGACGAAAAACACTGCGCGCCATGAGAAAGCGATACAAATGATTATAGGAATCGGCAGTGACATTGTCAGCATCGCCCGTATCGCCGGGGTTTGGAGAAGTCAGGGACAACGTTTTCTTGACCGCTGTTTTACGGAATACGAACAAAACCTTGCCGCAGGCATAAAAAACGAACAACAGAAAACAGCCTATTACGCCAAACGCTGGGCTGCAAAAGAAGCACTGGCCAAAGCCTGCGGTACAGGAATAGGCGCGACCGTCGGCTTTCAGGATATTGAAGTCGTCAGAGATCAAGAAACAGGCCGCCCCGGGCTGCACCTCACAGGGAATGCCGCAACCTATATTGAAAAGCTTTGTGCTGGCGGCGTCCCTGTGCTACATCTGAGTTTAAGCGATGAAAAAGATATCGCTTTGGCTTTTGTTGTCCTTTCCACCCTGGCAGAGGAACAAAAACAGTAAAGCGGATCATCTGAAAAATGGCAAAAAAGAAAACAGGTAAAGCAAAAAAAGAGGTTTCAATTGAAACCGATGCGGAAGAAAACGGCAGTGAAAACAAAGATGCTGTTGAAGATACCCACGAAGACAATTCTGAAATTACCACAATCCTTGACCCGGAAAAAGAAGAGCGCGGCTTCTGGTCTGCCCTTGCTCTGGCGGCCATCCTCGCCTTTTGTTTCAGAATTTTTCTCTATCAGCCTTTCAATATTCCCTCCAGTTCCATGTATCCGAATCTGTTGATCGGTGATTATCTATTCGTATCAAAACTTTCCTACGGTTACAGCCGATTTTCTTTTCCGGATTTTCTACATGTTGATTTCCGCGGCCGCATTTTCGAAAAACAGCCCGAGCGCGGTGATATCGCCGTATTCCGGCAACCGCATGAACGGGGTATTGACTACATCAAACGCATCATCGGGCTGCCCGGTGATACGGTACAAATGCGCTCGGGAGAGCTCTATATCAACGGAGAACGTGTGCCGCGCACATTCATCGATATCCGGGAACATGACGATGAAGGTGTCATCGAAACTTTTTCAAAATATGAAACAACCCTGCCGAACGGTGTTACCCATCATATCTACGAAAAATCCGATGACGAATATTACGATAATACGCCCCTGTTTACCGTGCCGGACGGACATTACTTCTTTATGGGAGACAGCCGTGATGCCTCGCTCGACAGCCGCGCCCCCGACCGCGTCGGCATGATTCCCAAAGATAACCTGATTGGTCGCGCCACGATTATTTTCTTCTCAACGGCAGGGATCGGAGACAGCTGCCCTGTCCGCGAAGGCTTTTTTGCCCATCCCAGAATGCTTGGCTGCGTCGTCTATCACAGTGTAAAAAACATACGTTACCGCAGGATTTTCCGGCGCATCCGTTAGCGGATATCCGTATTTATAAACCGCATTCAATATCTTCCGGAACATCTTCCTGTTCCAGAATGCCACGGGCGATATCATAAGAAAATCCCGCGCGCGCAAAACTTCCCAGATCCTTCCGCCAGTATTCACTGCGCTGTTCAGCCGGACGAAACGGACCGAGTTTGCGGCGACGCGCCAGATGCCATGCGGCGATTAGTTCCGCATCCCTGTCTCCGCCATTATCCTGCCCGTTTTCCGCAGCACGGTCAGCCGCCTGCAGTGCCTGTTCGGCAAGATGATCCTCCACGCCCTTTTCATACATTTTCTGCAAAATCTGGCGCTTTGATTTTCCTTTATCCCTGAGGCTGCGCGCCAAGAGATTCGCATAATTTTCATCATCCAAAAAACCTGCCTGCCGATAGCGCGCAACCAAATCGTCAATCATGGCCTCCGCCTCCTCAAGCGCCATGCCGTGATGCGCACAGGATTTATGCGCACGCCGCATCAGAATGCGCTTCAGATTGGCCGAAGAGCTGGCATAGCGTCCCAGATAATACGCCGCAACATTATCCAGATAACGCGGCGTAATTTTTTTCGGTTGGCGCGGCTTGCGATCGTTTTTCTGCTGTCCCAAATCTTGAAATTTCCTTGATTGTCATCTTATTCCTTCATATAGTTCATCATCCGGATTTGATTTGCAAGGCGCTCCCCGTTCAGGACATAAAAGAAGATAAAAAACACCATGGCCATTACCGTAGATAAAGACGGAAAAGAAACCGGCGGCATTATCGATGATGATGTCATCCAGCCCTTCAGTCTGGAGACAACCGGCTTGCGCGGCCGTATGGTGCGTCTGGGGTCGTCGTTAAAACAGATTATCGAGCAGCACGATTACCCCCTGCCCGTCTCCTATCTGGTCAGTGAGGCCGTAACCTTGAGCCTGCTGCTGTCGGCCATGTTGAAATATGACGGTATATTCACGCTGCAGATTCAGGCCGATGGCGCTATTCGCGGTATTGTCGTTGATGTCAATGCCAAGGGGCATATACGCGCCTATGCCGGTTTTGACAAAGATGCCATCAAACAACTTGCCGGCAAGGCCGACCGGAATTATTACGATTTGCTGCAAAATGGCCATATGGCCTTCACGGTCGATCAGGGAGAAAACATGGATCGTTATCAGGGAATCGTCCAGTTGGAGGGCGAAAGCCTGCTGGATGCCGTGCAGCATTATTTCGAGCAATCCGAACAGATCAAAACCGCCGTGCGCATGGCGGTTCACCCGCAGGACGACCAGTGGCGCGCCGGTGCGGTTATGGTGCAATACATGCCGGAATCCCTGCAGCAGGAACTGGATACGGAGCGCGGCGAAGAACGCCGTGAAGATTGGCGGCGCACAAAAATTCTGCTGGAAAGCTGCAAGGATGACGAACTGCTTTCCCCCAACCTGCATTCCGCAGATGTTCTCTACCGATTGTTTCATGAAGAAGGCGTGCGTATTTATCCGGCCACCGCCGTCAAACATGTCTGCCGCTGTTCCCGCGACCGCGTGGCCAATGTCCTGATGTCGCTATCCGGCGAAGATAGAAAAGATGCGGCCGATTCCGAAGGAAAAATAGACATCACGTGCGAGTTTTGCGGGAAAACATATCTGTTTACGCAGGAAGACCTAAAACAGCTGTCATGAAAAAGGCACACCCTGGCCAGGGCATTAACCGTCCGTATTCTTACGCGGACGACCGCGCCCGCGCTGTTCTGTTACAGCATCTTCGTCTT
>SKHU01000266.1 GCA_007116755.1 Alphaproteobacteria bacterium | reverse complement strand
TCTCCGACAAGATGCACAAGCTGGTTTCCGATGCGCACCGCAAAGTCACGCGGCTCAGCACGGATTGGCACGTCAACAGCTTTGCCGGTTCGACCGTGCGTAAAATCACGCGCGGAAAATGGGCGTTTGATACCTTCAACGAAGCGGTATTCAGCGGATTGCTGCCGACATTTCTGGTGCTGATCGGTCTTTCGATCGTACAGTTTTCCCATTGGGCCACCATGGGCGGCATCTTTGTTGTCGGGTTTTCGCTGTATATCGGTCTCAGTGTTTTGATGGCCACGAAATATGCCGCGCCGGCGAATAAGGATTTCAACAAAAACGATTCGCATCTCGGCGGCTGTCTGGCGGATTCGATCACGTGCAACTCCGTTGTCAAATCTTTCGGTGCAGAAGACCGTGAAGACAAGCGTCTGAATAAAGAGCTGTCCACCTGGACGCGCCTTTTGAAAAAAGTCTGGTTCCGCTTTGTTCTGGTTGGAACGGTTCAGGATATTTATTTGTCCTGTCTTTTGGCGCTGATTATCTCTTTGGCGATTTACCGCTGGCATGCGGGGGATTTCTCCCCCGGTGAGGTCAGCCTTGTTATGGCCAGCTGCATGATGATCCGCGGCTATGTCCGCAATATCGGCAATACGATCCGTGTCATCCAGAAATCCATCAACGAGATGGAGGATGTCGTGCGTTTCGACAAAATGGCGATGGGCGTTGCCGACCGCAAGAACGCAAAACCTTTAACGGTGAAAGAGGGGCACATCGTTTTTGACAATGTGACGTTCTGCTATGAAAACCAGAACCAGCCGACCTATAAAAATTTCTCTCTGGAAATCAAGCCGGGGGAAAAAGTTGCGCTGGTCGGGCATTCGGGAAGCGGCAAGAGTACCTTTGTCAAATTGCTGCAGCGTTTATACGATCTGGACGAAGGCCGCATTCTGATCGACGGTCAGGATATTGCCGGTGTGACTCAGCAGAGTCTGCGCAGCGTGATCTCGATGGTGGCGCAGGATCCGATGCTGTTTCACCGCAGCCTGTCGGAAAATATTTCCTATGGCCGCCCGAATGCCCCTTTGAAAGAAATTCGCAAAGCGGCGCATCTGGCCTATGCCGATGAATTTATCGAAGAATTGCCGATGAAATATAAAACTCTTGTCGGTGAACGCGGCATCAAGCTGTCGGGCGGTGAACGCCAGCGCGTGGCAATTGCCCGCGCTATTCTGGCGGACAAGCCGATCCTGATTCTTGATGAGGCAACCTCCAGTCTGGATTCGCTGTCGGAATCGCTGATTCAAAAGGCCGTTGAAACACTGACGGAAGGACGGACGACAATCATGATCGCGCACCGTTTATCGACCGTGCGCAAGGCGGATCGTATTCTGGTTTTCGATCACGGAAAAATCATCGAACAGGGCAGTCATGATACGCTGATCAAGCGCAAGAAGGGGCATTACCGCAAATTGCTGGAAATTCAGGCGGCCGGTTTTGCTGCTCCTGCGAAAGACGATGATATTATTCTGAAAGATGAGTAATAAACCTTAACGATCAAAGGGATTGCCGCGCTTGTTAATCCTGCGCATCGTCTGCGGGTTTTGCTGTTGCGGCGCGTTTTCGTCTTTGTCTTTGGCAATGCGCCCGATATTTTTCTTGTGCCCTGCATCAAGTTCTGCGGTTTCATGCGCTTCTCCGGCATTAATGCTGTGTCCGGCATCCAGAACGCAATTGCGCCCGGCAACGCCTGCCGTGATACTGTGCCCGGCATCTGCTTTTGTACCGTCGCCGAGACGTGCCGCGCGGATGCTGTGCCCTGAATCCAGCACAGATTTCAGGCCGGTATCGCCGACTGTAATGCTGTGCCCTGCATCAAGATGCGCATAATCGCCGATATTCTCTGCCGTGATATTATGCCCCGCATCGGCTTTGAAATGATTGCCGGCCGTTTGAACGCTGATATTGTGGTCGGCATTGAAATTTGCGTCATGCCCCGTTGCGCCGTCAACCGTCAGACTGCCCGAAGCTCCGCCGCCCGAAACATTTCCGCTGACGGTTACACTGCTGAAATTGCCGCTGATCCGCACACCGACAATATCGCCGCCTGACATATGCCCGCCCACAATATTGCCGCCGTTCTTTGTGCCCTTCACCCGGATACGCACTTCGTCGGCGACATCGCCTTTGACATGCAGGGAGCCGTTTGTAATTTTCACTTTTGCGCCGGCACCGATATGTCCTGCGACCTCAACGGAACCGTCATGCTCAAACACTTCTCCTGCAGCGATAGAAGCTATTTTTTTGGCATCTTTTTCAGGAGGGTTATTGCCGCCGTCATCCACACGTTTGCCGTTGATATAAATCGCCATGTTTATTGTCCTTCGTATCCGGTGAGCTTGAGTTGCCATAATATACAGGCAGGCAGACGAATTTGTCAACAGGGATTGTGATTTCTCCTTCTATCCGCTATGAATAACAAAAAAATAACAGGGAAAATATCATGACGGATCTTGGCAAACAGCGTGTTCTGACAGGCGTTAAACCGACGGAAGCACCGCATATCGGCAATTATATCGGCGCGATCCGTCCGGCGATTGAACTCGCGGCGCAGGCGGAGGATTCCTATCTGTTTATCGCAGATTATCATGCGCTGAACATTATCCGCAATGCGGAGGAGCTCAAGGAATACACCTATCTGATTGCGGCGTCATGGCTGGCTTTGGGGCTTGATGCGGAAAAAACAGCTTTTTACCGGCAATCGGATATTCCCGAAATATTTGAAATCACGACCATCCTCTCCGCCGTTACCCCGAAAGGGCTGATGAACCGCGCCCATGCCTATAAAGCCGCTATAGACAAAAACAAAGAAGCGGGGCGGAAAGGTGCCGATCTGGATTACGGGATCAATATGGGGCTTTACACCTATCCCATACTTATGGCGGCGGATATTCTTGCGCCGCGCGGTACGCTTGTGCCCGTCGGCAGGGATCAGATCCAGCATGTCGAGATGACGCGGGATATTGCAGGATCTTTCAACCATCTTTTCGGCGATATTCTGACATTGCCCGATTTCTATGTTCAGGAAAGCACGGGGCTGCTGCCGGGGCTTGACGGCCAGAAAATGAGCAAAAGCTACGGCAATCATATTCCTGTCTTTATGGATAGCAAAAAACGGCGCAAATTGATCATGAAAATCGTGACCGATTCCAAACTGCCGGAAGAGCCTAAAAATCCGGATGAGAACACGATTTATCAGCTCTATTGCCATTTTGCGACCGAAACGGAACGCGCGGAAATGCGCAGCGGCTTTGAAAAAGGCGGCATGGGCTACGGCGATGCCAAACAGCTTTTGTTCGAAGCCGTAGAGCGCGATCTGGAAGAACCGTCGAAAATATATAACGATCTGCTCGCCGACAAAAAGCGCATCGACACCCTGCTGGAAAAGGGCGCGGAAAAAGCGCGGGAGACAGCAGCGGCAACGTTGAAGGATATGCGCCATGCCATCGGTCTGCGGTAATCTTGGAAAATGATTCGCTTCTGCTGTGGTTTTTTGCTATAAAACCTCTTTGAAATCTGTTTTTCATTTCTAATACAAAACGAACACGAGATAAGAGGGAAGGCGGCATTATGAGCTGGACAGATGAGAGAGTCGCAACACTGACAAAAATGTGGAAAGATGGCCGCAGCGCTGCGGAAATCGCCAAGGAACTCGGCGGTGTAACGCGCAATGCGGTCATCGGCAAGGCGCACCGCCTCGGCTTGTCGGGACGAACGACCGCCGCTCCGGCAAAG
>SKHU01000162.1 GCA_007116755.1 Alphaproteobacteria bacterium | reverse complement strand
GCGGGATCGGCCATTATTTTGCCGAACGCATTGCGAAAATGACCGGATTTGAAACCCGCGTGACGGTGCTGGGGCATGTGCAGCGCGGCTGTTCGCCGATTCCGGCCGACCGTCTGATCGCGTCTGCTTTCGGTGTTAAGGGGATTGATCTGGTCAAAGCCGGAAAATACGACCGCATGCTGGCCTGGTCCGACCGCGAGGTCATCGACGTGCCGATCGAAAAGGCCATCGAATCCTATCAGCAGGTGGAAACCGGCGGCATGCTGATGAAAACCGCCCGCGCACTCGGCATCTGCTTCGGTGATGTGTAGGTCGATATAAATCTTTAAACATGTCATTCTGAGCAGAGCGAAGAATCTCGTCGCCGTGTCATTCCCGCGCATGCGGGAATCTGATGACTTTCCATCAAGGCGGTTATAAGATGCCCGTTTTCACGGGTATGACAAAGGGGTGTATTTTCTGATTTTGGTGATGCGGTTTAAAACAGGCCGGTGCGGCGGCGGATGGTCGGGGTTTCGCCTTCGTTCAGCGGCAGGCCGTCTTCGCGGTTTCTCTGAATACGCTCGGCCTCTTCCTGCGGGTTAATCATGACCGGCTCGTCGCGGTCGCGTTGCCAGAACATGATGCGCTCGGTCAGCCTTTTGCCTTCATCGTAAAAGACGATATATCCGGCCTCGCGGTCGAGAACATCGCGGATTTCGGGATTGGCGTAATAGACCCCCGCGCGTTCCAGAAGCGCGGTTTCGGGCGGCATATTTTCAGTGGCGCTGCTGCTGTCCAGTCCGAAAACCGCAGCCTCCGCACGCCGTCCGGCGGGTTCGGAAGAAGCGGCGTCACCGCGCTTGGGGGCGTTCGGGTCGGGCGGCAGCAGGCTGTATTCCGGCGGCAGGGAAAGCGGCGCACGTTTGACAACCGAAAACTCGTCGGGCGAGTGCCGCCCGATGCCGAGCTGCTCGCGCACCTGACCGCAACCGCTTAAAAACAGGGTCACGGCCGCAAGGCAGAAAAGCGTCAGAAATGTTTTTGCGTTCTTTGCGTTTATGGTGTTGTTCAATTGCCGCACCCGTTTCTTTTGTCGTTTGTTCCGTTTATACATCGACCGTCAGATAGGATTTCTGCTGCTCGAAAATCAGCGCCCAGGCCAGCCCTACCGCGCCGATGGTGATACATATATCAGCAAAATTGAAAACGGGAAAGTGAAAACCGGCAATATGAAATTCGATAAAATCGGCCACGGCGCGAAAACGCATGCGGTCGATGGCGTTGCCGATTGCCCCGCCGGAGATCAGGCTCAGCGAAAATGCCGTCAGAAAACGGTCGGTCAGCGCCAGCCAGATGATAAAGCCCAGCGCGATGGCAATCGAAATTCCGGTCAAAAGCCAGGCCATTTCCGGCTTGTTATTGTCCAGCAATCCGAAGCTGATGCCCTGATTCCAGACCATAACAAAATTCAGAAACGGAGCAATTTCCATCGAGTTGTAGCTTTCCCACTCATCAATGAAATATTCCAGATGCCGCGGCGTGACGAACCATTCGCGGAAGGGCAGCAACTCGCCGTCAACACGCAGAACGGATTCGATGATCGCCCATTTTGAATACTGGTCGATAAAAACGACACTGAAAATCAGAATAAGGCCGTAGAAAAAATACTGTCCTGCTTTTGTTCCCGCATTTATCATGAATATTCCCGTTTGTTCAAATTCGTTTCGTTTTGCTCTTTGCCGCAACGCTCTGCAAGGGCGGCGATGATCTCCCCTTCTTTCGGCGCGTCCGTACGGCGTGCCTTGGGCAGGAACAGGATGCTGCCGCCCTTTGGTTGTGATGGCGGACGCGGTGGCGACTGTGACGGCGCAAGGCGCAGCGCATCAAAATAAATTTTAACCAAATCCGTCCCGTTGTGCAAAACAAAAGCGGCAGTTTCCGTCCCCGTCCGTCTGCAGCGCAGCGTGCCGGTATAATATCCGTCGGCAGGCGGCAGCAAATCGGGGTTTTCCGGCGCGGCTTCTGCTGCGCAAATCCCGTTTTTTTCCGTTGCGCAGGCATTTTCCGGCAAAATCAGCGGATAAAACCAGCTCCGCCCCAAAAGCGCGTTCGCCGCCGCAATATCGCCCGTGCGGATATAATCGCGGATGCGGCTGGAGGAAACGGGTGCTTCCCCGTCCCCGTGCAGCAGAACGGCGGTCACGTCATAGCCGTAGGCACCGCCCGCTTTTTTCAGGATTTCGACATCGCCCAGACGGTTTTTGCCGAAACGGAAATCCTCGCCGACAATCACATGGCCGCAGCCCGTTGTCGCCACAGGCAGGGTTTTGATAAAATCCAGCGCCGACATGGCGGCGGTGACGGCATTGAACTGAACGCTGTAAAGACAATCAACACCGCATTCGGCTAGCAGCGCGGCTTTGGTTTCGTCATCGGTCAGCAGGAAACGCGGCGCATCGGGCGCAAAAAACAGCCGCGGATGCGGGGCAAAGCTCATTACCGCCAGTTTCACGTTTTTTTCCGCGGCCAGCGTTTTTGCCGCGCGCAGCAATGCGCGGTGGCCATTATGAACACCGTCAAGATTGCCGATCACAAGAACACAGCCCTGCTGACGCAGGGCCGGATTGCCGAACTCGGAGTCTGTAACGGCGTAATGCTGCATAAAAAAAGCCGAAAGTTGAACTTATTTTTGTTTCTTATACAGTGTTATGAGTTCCTTGTGAAGGACTGCCGTGCAAGAAAACTGTTTTGATGTGTGGCGCGGCTTTGCGCGGCGGCCAGCATCACTTCTTCATCCGACGGGGTTTTGCGGTTTTTCCCGCCTGCGGCAGAGGCAATATTCTGCGGAATGTCTTTGCCTGTTGCTCCGGCAATAATGCCGTTGAGCAGGCCGGCAACAAGGCCGATCGGCCCGCCGAACAGAAATCCGCCCAATGCGCGCGCTGCGGGTTTGATCTCGTCGCCCGTGGCGCTGCGATAGAACGAGCCGACGATGGGAATATGATGCAGCGGGTTGATGATGTCGATCAGATCGGCAAAGGAAAAATCGCCCGTGTTGTTCGCATTCATCCGCGCCAGCCCCGCCGTTCTGCTTTCGTAGGATTTTTCTGCGGATTTTCCGAGATTCTCTGCTTTTGCCGTCTGTGCGGCAGGCAGCACCGTCGGCGTTTTTGCCATCCCTGCCACAGGCATATAACCCGCCGTCCGCGCAGAACGCGCCGGAATCATTGATGTTTGGGATATAACGCTCATTTTTTTGCGTTCCTTTCCTGGCCTGTCAGATAAGGAGTCGCAAAAACCGTGCCGTTTTATATCAGAGTGCTGACAAACTCTATCATTTTGTCATTGCGAGCGACCTTAAGGGAGCGTGGCAATCCACAAACTAACGGTTCTCGCCGCTTTCCTGGATCGCCGCGCCGCTGATCGCGGCTCGCGATGACAATGGAAAGAGTTTGTCAACAGCCTCTTTATATCTGTTATATCTGCGAAAGGCGTTTGCCGGGCAGAATTTGTTCGGAATCCATATTGATTTCAATCAGGGAGGGTTTTTTGCGGTCGGACAAGGCATCCCCGAGTGCGGCGTTCAGCGCGGCGGGGAAATCGGAGTTTTGATTGACCGAAAAACCGTTTGCGCCGAAACTTTCCGCCCATGCGGCAAAATCGGGGTTGTGCAGATTGGTAGCGCTGATGCGGCCCGGATAGGTTTTCTCCTGATGGGTGCGGATTGTGCCGTACATGCCGTTGTCGAAAACCAGCATGACGGGGGCGGCCTGCTGCTGTACTGCGGTGGCAATCTCCTGCCCGTTCATCAATATGCCGCCGTCGCCGGCCATGCCGATTACAACGCGGTCCGGATGTGCAATGGCGGCGGAAACCGCGGCCGGCAGGCCGTATCCCATCGCGCCGCTGGTCGGTGCGAGCAAACGCCCCGGCCGCCCGTAGGAGAGATAGCGCTGCGCCCAGACGCTGAAATTCCCCGCATCGGTGGTGATAATCGCATCATCGGGCAGGGTTTCGCGCAGGGTGGAGAAAATATAATCCATATCCGGCGTGAAGGTGTCGGTCTTTTTGATCGTCGTCCAGTCAAGATAATCCTGCCGCGCCGTCTTGCGCCATTTTGTCCATGCGGGTTTTTGTGTGAAACTCAGCTGCGTCTTCCATGCGGCACAAAATTCTTCCGTTCCGGCAGCAATGCCCAGAGCGGGGCTGTACACCTTGCCGATTTCGGCGGCGGCAGCATGCACATGCACCAGATTCTGCCGCGGCAGCGGCACGTCAAACAGCGTATAGCCCTGCGTGACAATTTCCGACAATCTTGTGCCCAGCGCCAGAACAAAATCGGCCTCCCGCACACGTTTGACCAGTTTCGGATTCGCACCCGTGCCCAGCTCGCCGATATAATTGTCATGGCGGCTTGCAAACGCATCCTGACGGCGAAAGCCGCACGCGACAGGCAGGCCAAGCGTTTCGGCGATTTCGGTAAAATCCTGCACGGCTTTGTCCGTCCAGCCGCTGCCGCCGATCAGCGCCAGCGGATGTTTTGCTTTTCCCAGCAGCGTGTTCAGTGCCGTGATATCCTCTTTTACAGGCGGGCTCGGACGCACCGAAAGCGGCGGCACATCGGCGGCGCGTACGGCATCGCACAGCATATCTTCGGGCAGCGCCAGCACAACAGGGCCGGGGCGGCCTTCCGTGGCGATACGGAAGGCGCGGGCGATCATTTCGGGAATACGGGTGGCGCAATCGATCTGCTCCGCCCATTTGGTCACGGGCGGGGCGAAAAAGCGGCGGTAATCGATTTCCTGAAACGCTTCGCGGCCGATCTGGTCGCGGGCGACCTGCCCGACCAGCAGAATCATCGGTGTTGAATCCTGCATCGCCGTATGCACGCCGATTGACGCATTGCATGCGCCGGGTCCGCGCGTGACAAGGCAGATGCCGGGCTTTCCGGTCAGCTTGCCCTGCGCCTCGGCCATAAAGGCTGCGCCGCCTTCCTGACGGCAGGTGACAAGCCGGATTTCCGGCGTGTCGTAAAACGCGTCCAGCACATCGAGATAGCTTTCCCCTGCTACGCAAAACGCCGTTGTCACACCGTGATTTTTTAACGCATCAACCAGAATGCGTCCGCCGCTGCGCGGTTTTCCCTTTGCCATGAAACTTTTCTCCCGTTTTGCTCTGCTGTTTATGCCGTTTATATTGGCGCAGGATCGGGACGGGTGCAAGATTTGTCTTTACCGCTTCGGCTTATCTTTTTGGATTGTGCGGACGGCGGGGGAGGTGGATTTTCTGGTTTTCCATCACGGTGCGCACGGATCGGAATTTTTCGATTTTCTGCGCATCTTCGGGCGCGGCCGCGATAATCACCATGCCCAGATTGGGGGCGAGATTCTTGATCTCGACATCTTTATCAAGGTCGTTTTCTTTCAGTTCGTATTTGAACAGCGGCAGCACAGCCTCGGTCTGCGCCTTGAAGATTTTGCTCAACTCGGCGCGGGATTTGCCGCTTGTGTCGAATTTGTCGCGGTTCAAGGCGACGATATAGGTTTTTTTCTGCGGCTGCTTATCCATTTTTCTTCCTTACTTTATTAAAATTAAACCGCCTGTTTTTGCGCGGCGGTGCGTTCCGCATCCTCTTTCAGGCCGAAAATGCCGCACAGCGCCAGATACAGCCCTGCACGCACCGGCGGCACATCAAGGTCGCGCACCAGACGCATCAGCTTGGCGACATTTTCCGCAATTTTTGCCTCGGTCAGCGCCTTGGCTTCTTTGACCTTGATGCGGGTTTTTGCATTTTCTTCCGCCGTGGCGGACGAGGTCATTTCGACATAGGCGGCGATGATGCCGCCCGGATTGGCGATAAAATCGGGAATAACGGTCGTGCCCTGTTTGTGCAGCAGTTTCTGCGCCTCCGCCGTGCAGGGGCCGTTCGCGCCTTCGACCAGATAGGGAGCCTTGATTTTCGCCGCATTGTCTTTTGTCACCACATCCTGCACGGCGCAGGGAAAGACGGCCTCAACGGCGCGGTACAGCACTGCCTCGTTGTCATCGGGCAGATGTTCATATCCGCCGTCATTCAGCAATGTCTGTGCCGTGTCGAAAGCGCCCTGTCCCAGTGCGCCAACGAGATCATCCGGCGCGCCGTTTTCTCCGAAAATCCATGTACCGCCCAGACGTGGATCGGCCACGCTGTCAAGAACGCCGCCATATGCGCTGAAATAGCGGATCACAGCCCCGCCCATTGCGCCTGCGCCCTGTACGGCGAATTTTGCGCCTTTCGCGCTTGTGCCGTCTTCCTCCAGCGCGGCTTTGGCGGCGACGGCAACGCCCAGACCGGCAATGCCTTCGCGGTCGTAATCCGTGCCGCCCATCTCGACGGGTTTGCCGGTGAAACAGCGTGTCGAAGAAAGCTCGTCGCAAATCCAGTGCGGATGCACGGGGCGCGCGCCGATATCAAAACCGAACCCGCCAAACACGCCGCCGTTTTCAAACAAAAACGGTTTGCAGAGCTGCGCAAAACGGCGGTATTTTTTCTCGAAATCCGCGGCATTCGGATCGGCTTTCAGCCCCGATTTTGAACCGCCCAGCGGCAGACCCGCCGCCGCGTTTTTCAGCGCCATACGCCGCGCGAGCATTTTCACCTCCTCCAGCGTGACATCGGGGGTGATGCGCGTGCCGCCCTTGCCGCAGCGCGCCAGCGGCCCGTCAATGCTGATGCCGGTATTCCAGACGACGACATAGCCCTCGACATCGTTTTCGGGATCGCGCAGAACCGTTTCCAGCTCCGGCTGCATGTTTTCAAAACGCTGTTCCAGCTCTGCCAGCCGGGCGGTGAATTCCTGTTTGTTCATGTCGCGATTCCTTATTTAAAGTCATGTTATGATAGCAGCCCTATGATAGCAGCCTGGCCAGCAGGCCTGTCAATGTGCTTCCGGTGGCCAGCACTATAAAAATCAGAAAAATCTGCCCGAAAACCGTTTCGGGAAAAAAGCTGATGATCCAGCGGCAGAGCTGTGCACGCTTGACCAGTACGGGGTCGCGCTGTTTCAACGTGTCCTGCATATCGGCCTTGCGGATAATACGCAGAAAATTGCGCTGCGCGCGGCGCATGGTGACAAGATCGATGATCTCGAACGGCCCCATACCGATCCAGACATCGCGGTGATGCGTCCGCAGCCGCCGCCACAGGCTGTAAAACGGCCAGACCGCAATTCCGGCCATCAAAGCTGTGGCCAGAAAACCGCACAGGATATAGAACAGCACCATAGAAAAGACCTTTGTGATCTGTTAGTCTTTTTATGGCGTATATTAAAGACGATAAGGACAAAAATGGCAAAATCTTTCACAGATACGGCGCGGTTTTTTTATATCGGCGTATCCGCTTTTTTTATGGCGGCTTTTCTGTTTTTTGCAGCCGCGCCCGCAGCAGCACAGGATAAGGGCGGCGGCAGGCTGGTGATCGGCATCACGCAGTTTCCCTCAACAATGAATCCGATTATCGATTCCATGGTGGCAAAATCCTATGTGCTGGGGGCGGTACACCGGCCGGTCACGGCCTATAATCACGACTGGCAGAGTTTTTGTATGATGTGCACGGAGCTGCCCTCTTTCGAAAACGGCCGCGCCGAAGAAATCACCCGCGATGACGGCACGAAGACGATCCGTGCGCATTATACGCTGCGTGACGACCTGAAATGGGGCGACGGCATGGCGGTGACGACGCGCGATGTGATGTTTACGTGGGAGGTCGGCCGCCATCCGATGACGGGCGCGTCGAATTTTGACCTCTTTGCCAAAGAAATTGCGGATATCGAGGTTCTGGACGACCACAACTTCATTATCGAGCTGGACGAGGTGAAATGCGAATTCGCCTCGATCAATGATTTTAAATTGCTGCCCGCGCATCTGGAGCGGCCGGTTTTCGAACAGGATCCCGCAACATATAAAGACCGTACGCTTTACGATGCCGATCCCTTAAATGCGGGGCTTTATAACGGCCCGTACCGCATCACGCGCGTCGAGCCGGGCGCATCCTTCACGCTGGAAAAAAATCCGCATTGGGCAGGAAAAAAACCGCATTTCGACCGCATCGTTATTCGCATTATCGAGAACAGCGCGGCGCTGGGCACGAATCTGCTGTCCGGCGATATTGATTATATCGCAGGCGAGCTCGGCCTGATGGTGGACGAGGCAATCGGTCTGGAGAGGCGGCTTGAGCGCATGCGGCGCGGACAATATAAAGTGCTGTACGAAACCGGCCTGTCTTACGAGCATATTGACATTCATCTCGATAATCCGCGCTGGCGGGATGTGCGTATGCGCCGCGCTTTGCTGAAAGGCATCAACCGCGATGCGATCAGCGAAAAGCTGTTCGGCGGCCGCCAGCCCGTTGCGCATGTCAATACCCATCCGATGGACGAAATATACCATGAGGGTGTCCGGCAATACGCGTTTGATCCGGAAAAAGCGGGCGCGCTGCTGGACGCGGCGGGATGGCGTTTGGGGGCGGACGGTATCCGCCGCAATGCGGACGGGGAGCGCCTGCAATTCACGCTGATGACCACATCGGGCAACCGCACGCGCGAGCTGGTGCAGCAGGCGGTGCAGTCCGACTGGCGGCGTATCGGTGTGGAGACACGGCTCCGCAATGAAACGGCGCGGGTGCTGTTCGGCGAAACCGTGCGCAAGCGCGAATTTTCCGACGGGGTGATGTATGCGTGGATGAGCGCGCCGCGCAATATTCCGCGCACAACGCTGCATTCGACAATGATCCCCGAGCAAGAGAATAACTGGGCGGGGCAGAATTATCCCGGTTTCCGCCACGAGGAGGCCGACCGCGTGCTGGACGATCTCCGCCGTGTCTGCGAAGAGGATAAAAACCGCGCATTGTGGCATCGCATTCAGGATATTTACGCCGAAGAACTGCCCGCTTTGCCGCTTTACTATCGCGCAAACAGCTATATCATGCCAAAATGGCTGAAGGGTGTGCGCCCGACCGGACATCAGGATCCGACGACATTGTGGATTGAAGAGTGGAAAAGGGAGCCGTAAACATTGGGAAAACGCGCCGATAAAATCAGGAATCTGGCCAAACGCGCGCCGAAAAGAAAGCGCGAGCCGCTGCTCAAATTCTGGGGGCGGATTTTTAAAAGAATATTTATTCTCGTGCTGTTTGCCGCCTATCTGGTGACCGGCCTGATCTCGGTGAATATGTGGTCAAAGGCGGTACGTTTCCGTTCGCTTGATACACATCAGATGATGGGGCGGCTGGATCATTACCGCCATACCTCCAAATATTTTGATGCGGTGTTTATGTTCGACATTCAGAAACCCGAACGCGCGATGGAGGTGATCGAATTTTTGGAAGAGATTGCCCATGAGATCGAGCCGGTGTTCTATTTCCAGATCGCCAAGCGTTACGAACAGCTGGGGATGATGGATGATGCGGTCTTCTGGCATCTTTTGGGGTCGTACCGTATGCGTTTTGATGCACAGCGTTGCGAAGGCCTGCCCGATTTTCAGGGTGTGGAACTGTATATGGGTTTTTATACGACGCTGGGATTGACGCGATATATGGCCGAGGATATTGACCGGCTGGAGGTCATTTTTAACCGTATGATGGACTGGGATACCGAAAATCCGCCGCAGACGGTTCCGGTTTATTACTGCCGTCTGGCGCGGCAGTTTCTCTATCGCCATGTTCCCGATTTCACCGGTTTTCCGATCCCGCAGGAGCACTGGCAGGAGCTGTATATTGCCTATCGCATTTATGTGCAGGAAACCTTCATCCCGTCGCTGCGCGGCGAAGAGGTGGAGCCGGCCTCGATTTTGCGTATCGTCGAGGAAATGGACTATTTGCCCGAGGAGGAACAGGAAAACACCGCGTCCGAACCTGATAATGGCGGGAATGGCGGTGACGGAGAAACAGAGCCATGATCTCCCCCGGATTTTTTGCCGGGCGGATTTTTCAGCTCGGCATTATGCTGTTTCTGGTGTCGTTTCTGATTTACATGCTGATGGGGCTGATGCCCGGCGATCCGATCGATATGATGCTGGCCGCCAATCCCGAAGCGGGACCGGAGGATGCGGCGCGGCTGCGTGCGATTTACGGTCTTGACCGTCCGCTGGGCGAACGCTATCTGAACTGGCTGGGCGCGGCTGTGCAGGGGGATTTCGGCCATAGCCGCCTGTTCGCCCGCCCCGTGCTGGATCTGATCTGGCCGCGCATGGGCACGACTTTTATTCTGATGAGCGTCAGTCTTGTGCTGACTCTGGCGATTGCCCTGCCTGTCGGCGTTTATGCGGCGCTGAAACCTTACGGTTTCGCCGACCGGTTTGTAAATCTGTTCTGTTTTGCAGGGATATCCATTCCGGTTTTCTGGCTGGCGCTGATTTTGATGAGCGTGTTTTCCGTCTGGCTCGGCTGGCTGCCGGCCGGCGGCACGGGCGGCGAAGATGCAGGTTTCCTGCGTCGCCTGCCCTATTACGTGCTGCCGGTGCTGACGCTGACAATTGCCGGAATCGGCGGCTATATCCGCTATATCCGCAGTGCGATGATCGAAAGCCTGTCTTCGGCGCATATCCAGACTGCGCGCGCCAAGGGCTGCAGCGAAAACCGTGTGATATGGGTGCATGCGCTGCGCAGCGCCATGATTCCGGTGACAACGATTATCGCGCTGGATTTCGGCACGTTTTTCAGCGGCGCTTTGATTACCGAAACCATGTTCTCGTGGCCGGGGATGGGCAAGCTGATTTATGATTCCATCATGGGCAATGATTTCAATCTGGCGCTGGTGGCACTGTTGTTCTCGACGTTTTTTGTGCTGGCGGCGAATTTCACTGCCGATATTCTCTATATGTTTCTTGATCCGCGCGTGAAGATGGAAGTAGATAAAGTCAAAAAGGAGGCGCGGATATGACGCTTGCCGCTGCCGCAGCAGAAACGGAAATCCGCAACCCCACAGGCTCGCTTTACGGGTGGCGGCAGATTTTCCGGCGTTTTCGGCGCAACCGGCTGGCGCTGTTTGCGTTTTTTCTGCTGGCGCTGCTCTGCGCCCTGTCTGCTGCGGCCGGTCTTGTCGAGGCACGTATGGGGCTGGATGCAAACGAAGTTGATCTGATGAAACGGTTTCTGCCGCCGTCTGCCGAACACTGGCTGGGAACGGATGCGCTGGGGCGTGATATTTTTCTGCGGCTGCTTTATGGCGGGCGCGTTTCGCTCAGCGTCGGGCTGGTGACGGCGCTGCTGGTGGCGGTGATCGGCACGGTGATCGGGCTTTTGGCAGGGTTTTACGGCGGACGGCTTGATACGGTGCTGATGCGGCTGACCGACGGGGTGATTATTCTGCCGCTTTTGCCGTTTTTGATTATTTTGTCTTCCATCGATCTGACAAAACTCGGCTTTGATCCGGAGAAAATTTTCAGCAGCGGCGTCGGTGTGGCGCATATCGTTTTCGTGATCGCGATCTTCGGCTGGACAACAGTGGCGCGGCTGGTGCGCGCACAGGTCTATGTGGTGAAAGAACAGGATTACATCCGCGCTGCACGTGCGCTCGGTGTCGGGCCGATTGCCGTGATGACGCGCCATATTCTGCCGAATGTCGTGGCGGTGATGATCGTGGCGACAACGCTGTCGGTCGGCAATATCATCCTGCTGGAATCGGTGCTGAGTTTTCTGGGTCTGGGCATCCAGCCGCCTGCGGCAAGCTGGGGTAATATGCTGACCGGCGCGCAGGAGCTGGTCTGGGAACACCCGTTCCTGACATTGTATCCGGGCGGTATGATTTTCATCACCGTGATGGCCTTCAATATTTTCGGCGACGGGCTGCAGGACGCGCTGAACCCGAAAACCAAATTTTAACAGTATTATGGTAATATTTGAGGCATAAGGATTAACCCGAAGCGGGGGCGCGTCTGCGCCCGAAAAATGCGTATGGAAAAATGCACATCCAAATTTCAGGATTCATCCAAAAATTCGGGCACACCGAAAAAAAGCGGTAACGTGCTTGAATTGCATGGTGAAACCGTGCCGAATCCGTTCAGCGCATTGGAAAATCTTGGCTCGCCCTCAACGCAAGCGTTTATCCGGACGCAGAATGCGCGGTTTTTTGAAACTATAAAAGATACGGAAAATCATGATGAAAGCCGCGCCTTTCTTGAAGCCGCGCTGGACGCGCCGTCCAAGGGCATTCCGGCGCAGGCGGGAGAGGCGTATCTGTTTTATTACAAGGGAGAAAAAGATAAAACCCACAATCTGATGATTTCCGATACGCCGGACGGCGAAGGGAAGCTGCTGGTCGATCCTGTGAAAGAAACCGGCAATGCGGCGGCAGAGCTGGGCGGTGTCTATCCCAGTCCTGACGGGCGGCATGTCGCCTATCGCATTTGCGAGGGCGGTGAATGGGACGGGCGGCTGCGTGTCCTTGATCTTGAAACCGGTGCGCATCTGTCCGAAACGCTGCGCGCAGGCACAATCTGGTGGGATAAAGACAGTCGCGGTTTTCATTACAACGGTTTTGCGGAGGATGAACCGCAACGTCTTATCGTCAAACATCATGCGCTCGGCGAGGGTGTTGCAAAAGATAAAGTCTTTTATGATGACCCCGCCGCGCCGCAAAACGCCGCAGGACTTTCCTGCTGCCCGTATATGGGGCACTGGAATTATCAGGGGGAACGGGAGTTTCTGTTTATTTCCGACCATTCCATGCAGGCCGAGGTACATCTGAAAGATGAAAACGGCGGATACCGGCAGATCTTTGACGGCAGGGACGGGCATTTTCTTCCCGTCGCCGATACGGAAGGCGGGGTGCTGTTTTATACGACATCCGGCGCGCCGCACGGCAAAATCGTGCTGGCCGATCCCGAAAATCCCGATCCGCGCGGCTGGACAACAATTGTTCCGGAAGATGCGGAAAACGCGCTGCAGCATGCCTTTATGCAGGGCGGAAAAATCTTTGCGCTGTACAATGATGACGGCGCCGACCGTTTGAAAATCTTTGATAAAAACGGCAATGTGGAAAGCGAAGTGCCGCTGCCCGACCGTGTGCGCGTGATGTTCGGCCATTCGATGAAGCCCGGCACATCAATCGGCACAGCAGGGGGCGACGGGGATAATCTTTATCTTTCCGCCACCGGATTTACGCAAGGGCAAACGGTTTTGCAGTATAATATCAAATCGGGCAGAACGACGCTGCTTGATCCGGAGATGGGCGGTGCGGCGTTGAAAGATTGTGTTGTCGAGCGGATTTATGCGACCTCCAAAGACGGCACGCAAGTACCGATGACGGTCGTGCGCGGCAAAGACACGCAGCTGGACGGCACGGCGGCGCTGAAACTGACGGCTTACGGCGCACATGGCGCGGTATCGGGGCCGGTGTTCAATGCGGAAGATGCCGATTTCGTGCGGTCGGGCGGTATTTTCGTGCAGGCCAATATTCGCGGCGGCGGCGAATTCGGGCAGGGCTGGCACGAACAGGGGCGGGGACACAACAAACAAAACAGCTTTGACGATTTTATTGCCTGCGCAGATCATCTGTCCGCGCAGAACTATACCGCCCCGCAGCGTCTGGTGGCGGAAGGCCATAGCAGCGGCGGGCTTCTGGTGCTGG
>SKHU01000122.1 GCA_007116755.1 Alphaproteobacteria bacterium | reverse complement strand
CCAGAAAAAAAGGAAGAAAACGTGCAAAACATCGCCATCATCAACGGCCCGAATCTGAATATGCTGGGGCAGCGCCAGCCTGAAATTTACGGTACGCAGACACTGGCCGATATTGAAGCACTATGCCGGAAGGAGGCGGAAGGGCTGGGATTTTCCGTTGATTTCTTTCAGGCCAACGGCGAGGGGGCGGTTGTGGACAAAATCCAGTCCTGCACGGGCGGCGATACGGCAGCCGTTATCATCAACGCGGCGGCCTATACACATACATCCGTTGCGATTGCCGATGCGCTGGCTGCGCTGGATATTCCAGTGATCGAGGTGCATTTGTCCAATATCTACCGGCGGGAATCTTTCCGGCATCATTCCTATATATCCCCGCTTGCTGCGGGCGTGATTTGCGGCTTTGGTGCGGAAAGTTATGTTTTGGCATTGCATGCCGCGAAAAATCTGCTAGAAAAGACAGTTTGAAAAACAACACATAAGCAAAAATAAAGCTGAAAATGTAAGGAGCAGCCAATGGCACCCATGAAAATCGACAGCGAAACCATCCGTTCTCTCGCAGAATTGCTGGACGAAACCGGACTGACCGAGATCGAGGTCTGTGAAGGTGACAAAAGCCTGCGCGTTACGCGCGGCGCTGCCGTACATTCGGTTGTTTCAGCTGCACCGGCCGCAGCCAATAGCGGGGCTCCGTCTTTAATCGAAGGCGGCGGTGCGGTATCGGCTGCCGGACTGGACAATCATCCGGGCGCTGTGAAATCGCCGATGGTCGGTACGGTTTATTTGCAGCCGGAGCCGGGCGCGGATAGTTTTGTCCGCATCGGGGATCCGGTACAGGAAGGCGATACGCTGATGATTATTGAGGCGATGAAGGTGATGAACCCGCTCAAAGCCCCGAAATCCGGTAAGCTGACGCAAGTTCTGGTTGATAATGCACAGCCTGTTGAATTCGATGAAATTCTTATGGTCATCGAATAGTCTGAACAAGACAAATTTTTAAGGTTATCCGGTATGTTTAAAAAAGTTCTGATCGCCAATCGCGGAGAAATCGCCCTGCGGATCCACCGTGCCTGTTGCGAGATGGGGATTGAAACCGTTGTCGTGCATTCGACGGCGGATGCGGACAGTATGGCGGTGCGGCTTGCCGATGAAAGCGTTTGCATCGGGCCGCCTGCTGCAAAAGACAGCTATCTCAATATTCCGGCGATTTTGACGGCGGCATCGCTGACCCATGCCGATGCGATTCATCCCGGTATCGGTTTCTTGTCGGAAAATGCGGAATTTGCCCGCATGGTCGAGGAGCACGGCTTTACTTTTATCGGGCCGACGCCCGAGCATATCGAGCAGATGGGTGACAAGGCCGTGGCCAAGAAAACCGTTCACAATCTCGGCCTGCCGGTTATTCCGGGGTCTGACGGCGTTATACGGGACATGGCGGAGGCCAAAGCCGTTGCCAAAAAAATGGAATTTCCGGTTCTGGTTAAGGCTGTGGCCGGCGGCGGCGGTAAGGGTATGAAGGTTGCGGAAACGGAAGCGGATTTCGAATCCGCCTTTAAAATGGCATCAAGAGAGGCAAAGGCCGCATTCGGCAATGGTGATGTCTATATTGAAAAATTCCTGAAAGCGCCGCGCCATATTGAAATACAGATTATCGGCGACATGCACGGCAATGCAGTGCATTTGGGCGAGCGTGACTGTTCCATCCAGCGCAGCCACCAGAAAGTTATCGAGGAAGCGCCGTCTCCGGCACTGACCGAGTCGCAGCGCAAGGCCATCGGGGAGCTTGCGGCAGATACGGTGCGCCGTATGGGGTATCGCGGCGTGGGTACAATCGAATTCCTCTATGAAGACGGGCAGTTCTATTTTCTGGAGATGAACACGCGTCTGCAGGTCGAACATCCGATTACCGAAATCATCACCGGCATTGATCTGGTGCGCGAGCAGATTCGCGTGGCGGCGGGCGAAAAACTCTCCTTCAAACAGGAGGATGTGACATTCCGCGGCCATGCCTTTGAATGCCGCATCAATGCGGAGCATCCCGAAACCTTTATTCCCTCGCCGGGACGGATTACGAAATACCACCCGCCGGGCGGGTTGGGCGTGCGGATCGACAGTGCGGTTTATGAGGGGTATAACGTGCCGCCTTATTACGACAGTCTGATTGCCAAAATGATTATTCGCGGCGCAAGCCGTGAGGAATGCCTGATGCGGATGCGGCGCGCCCTGAAAGAATGCGTGATTGCGGGTATTCATACCAATCTGCCGCTGCATGCGCGTATTCTGGCGGAAGAGGATTTCCAAACGGGCAATTTCAATATCCACTGGCTGGAAAAGAAATGTCTGGCCAAAGATAAAGACGATGATGCCAACGGCAACAAAGACGCCGCCTGATTTTCTTTACATTTACATTTTGCGGCTGCGGACAAAACTGCGCAGGCTGTGCTGGCGGCTCTGTCTTGCCTCCTGACCTTTTATGCGTTGCTGCTGTTCGGCGCTCTGCACAGCAATCACTTTTTCGATATAATCGATAATCGGCTTGTTTTTGGTCAGTTCGGCATAGCGGTTCAGGGAATTCCCTCTGCAGTCGGACAAAAGCGCGGAAGCGCCTCCGGTAACCAGAGCCTGCACCATATCGGCCTCCTGTTCCTGCACGGCATGAAACAGCGCGGTGCGGCCGAGATTGTTGGGTTTGTTGATATCGGCTTTTGCCGCGATAAGTATCTCGATGGCCTGTAAGCCGAAGGCGCGGCGCTGCCTGACGGCCTCCTGATCGTGTTCATCTGCAAACATGGCGGATCGCACAGCCCATGTCAGCGCATTATCGCCCAGCATATCCGCGGCGTTGGGGTTGGCGCCCTGTTCCAGATATTGTTTTAATTTGGACAAATCGGCCTCTTTGATCGCGCCCAGAAGATCGCTATTAAAATTATCTGTTGTCATTGCCTTATTCCTCTTATTTTAAGATAGCTTCTTAAGTTTCTGTGGCTGGTATGATCGGGTTTTGTCGCGGTTTTTTCTGCTGCCGGTTTGTTTTTTTCGCTGCGCAGTGCGATTTCGGAGCGTACGGCTTCAAAAATACCGTCGTGGCTGTCTTTCCATTTTTCGGCATAATGCATCAGGTCATGTCCCTGATTATTGGTTTTAAAAGGGTCGGCACCACGCGCGAGCAGGTCATAGATGATTTCAAGGGCGTTTTTGCCGTTTTTTATAAATTCAACGGTGCGGATCAGCGGGGTATTGCCGTCACGGTCAGGGATGTTCGGGTCGCATCCCGCAAGCAGCAGCATTTCAACCAGATCAGAATCGTTTTTTGCCGCCGCCTTGATCAGCGCCGTGTCGCCCTTCGTATCGGTTTCATCCAGCGGCGCGCCTTCATCAATGTAATGCTGAACTTCCCACAACCGCGCACCGTCTTCGACGACGGCAATCAGCATTTGTCCCAGAGGGGTATTTGTCGGGGGAGTACTTGACATTTCCTTGCCTTTTCGCTTTGTTGTGCGCACGTATTCTGAATATGACGCGGCGCATTCTGTGAATATGGCAAAATATTTGTCATATGTCAATGTTTTTTGCATAAAAAGCTTGCAAAGGCGCTATGGAATATGTAATATTATGACCATCAAAACGGAGCAGTGAGGCAATGGCACAAAAGCGCAAAAATCTGTTTATAAAGACATGGGGCTGTCAGATGAATGTGTATGACAGCGTCAAAATGTCGGATGTGCTTGCGCCGTTGGGCTATCAAAGCGTTGATGCGCCCGAAGATGCCGATATGGTCATTCTCAATACCTGTCATATCCGTGAAAAAGCCACGGAAAAAGTCTTTTCCGAACTCGGACGTCTGAACAAATTCAAGCAAAAACGTCAAAAAGACGGGCAGGAAACCCTGATCGCCGTGGCCGGTTGTGTTGCGCAGGCCGAAGGCGAGGTCATTATGGATCGTGCGCCTTATGTTGATATGGTGTTCGGCCCGCAGACCTATCATGAATTGCCGGAAATGGTGGCCAAAGCAACGGGAGCTTTCGGCAAAAACCGGATTATCAATACCGAATTTCCTGCTGAATCCAAATTCGATACGCTGCCCGAAGAAAACCGCAGCCAGGGTGTATCAGCATTTTTGTCGGTGCAGGAAGGTTGCGATAAATTCTGCACCTTTTGCGTTGTGCCCTATACGCGCGGCGCAGAATTCTCGCGCCCTGCAGAACAGGTGCTGGCCGAGGCGCGTGTCATGGTCAAAGGCGGCGCGAAAGAGATCACCTTGCTGGGGCAGAACGTCAACGCCTATCACGGCGAGGGCAAAGACGGCAAGGTTTGGGGGCTTGGCCGCTTGATCCGTGCGCTGGCGGAAATCGACGGGCTGACGCGCATCCGCTATACAACTTCGCATCCGCGCGATATGGACGAGGATCTGATTGCCGCACACGGGGAGGTCGATATTCTGATGCCGTTTTTGCATCTGCCGGTGCAAAGCGGTTCCGACCGTATTCTCAAACTGATGAATCGCAAGCACAAGGCGGATGATTATCGCGCTATTATTGAAAAACTGCGCATGGCGCGGCCGGATATTGCGCTCAGCTCCGATTTTATCGTCGGTTTCCCCGGCGAGAGCGATCAGGATCACAAGGATACGCTGAAACTGGTCGAGGATATCGGCTATGCGTTTTGTTACTCTTTTAAATACAGCCCACGCCCCGGAACACCCGGCGCGAAAATGGGCGGCATCGTGCATGAGAAAATCAAGGATGCACGGCTTCAGGAATTGCAGGCGCTGCTAAACGCGCAGCAAAAAGACTTCAATGACGGCACAATCGGCAAAACCATGCCGGTGCTGTTCGACCGCAAAGGGCAGAAAGACGGGCAGTTGCTCGGCCGCACACCCTATATGCAATCGGCGCATGTCACGGCAAACGAACGCCTGCTGGGACAGATTGCCGATGTCGTGATTGAAGCGGCGCATGCCAACAGCGTATCGGGAACGGTCGTAACGGGCGAAACAACAAGCAAAAACACCAAAGCCGCGTGAGAAGCGGCAGAAAAGGGGAGATGAGGCAGATGACGACAAAAAGAAAAAACTCCATCACGATTCGCAATGCGGCAGATGAAAATCTGGCCGATTTCCTTTTCGCAGAGAATGAAGAAAGCCGAAAAATGCTTTCGGCGTTTAACGCGGCCTTTAATGTGGAGGCGCGCATGGCCGAGCGCACAGACAGAATCAAAATCACAGGAAGGACGCAGGACGACATGAGAAAAGCAAAAGAAGGATTTTACCAGTTGTCCGGCGCTCTGTCGCGCGGCGGCATTGTCAACGACAATAAAGTGGCCGAAGTGGCGGAAGCTATCGGTGTCACACAGAAATTTGCCGAAAACAAGGCGGATGTGATTGCTGACGGGCGCAGCCGTCGCGAGCAGAATGTGCAGAAAAAAGATCGCCGCAACCATCCGGAAAAATTTGTCGAGATTGTCGAAGTCGAGGCGCGTAATGAAAATCAGAAAAAATTTCTTGATGATATGCGCAACAATGACGTGACATTCGGTGTCGGCCCTGCCGGAACCGGCAAGACGTTTCTGGCGGCTTATGAGGCGGTGAAGGCTTTTAAAGAAGGCAAGGTCGAGAAAATCTTTCTGGCGCGGCCTGCTGTCGGGAACGGAAAAGACCTCGGTGCGCTCCCCGGTGATGAAAAAGCCAAGCTGGCACCGTATCTGCGCCCGCTTTACGATGAATTGCAGAATCTGATCGGACGCGACATGCTTGATAAGTTGCAGGAGCGCGGCGTGATTGAAATCGCCCCCGTGGAGTTTATGCGCGGACGCACGTTCAAAAACGCGTTTGTCATTCTTGACGAGGCGCAGAACACGACTTACGAGCAGATGAAAATGGCGCTGACACGGATTGGCGAAGGCAGCCGCATGGCGGTCACAGGCGATCCGAAACAGACCGATCTACGGCATGAGGATAGCGGTCTTGCGATCGTTCTGCCCAAGCTGAAAGGCGTTGAAGGTGTCGGTATCCGTGAGTTTACGGCGGATGATATCGTCAGAAGCAAGGTTGTTTCGCGTATCGTCAAGGCGCTGGAAACCGAAGACGAGCCGATCCGTCAGGCACCGCGCAGCATCAATCGCAGAACCGGTCCCGGACAGTAACGGGAAGGATATGGGTTCATTTTATAAAAACGCATGGGATGAGGCTTTGATCACGGCCGCAATACGCGGCGACATCAACGCGTTGCATGATGCGCTTTTGAGCGGTGCCGATATTGATGCGGTGTGTTCCGAAGCGACGCATCGGGGCAAGACGGCGTTGATGATTGCGGCCGAGCATGATTTCGATACCGCTGTTTCCGTGCTGCTGACCGGCAAGCCGTCCGTTAATGCACAGGATCGATTTAGAAATACGGCACTACACCATGCTGCACCGAATGCGCGCGGACGTGTCATTCAATCTTTGCTTGATGCGGGTGCCGATCCGAATATGCGGAATGCAACGGGCTATACGGCTCTGATGCGTGCGGCTTTGGATGGGAAGGCGGAAAATTGCCGGATTCTGCTTGAGGCCGGAGCTGATTTAGCGGCCAAGACCAACGGGAACAAAGAATTGCCCGGAAAAAGCTGCATCGAATGCGCGGCGGAGATGGAGAGGCTGGAGGTTCTGGATCTGTTCTTTAAAGAGATTGATGCCAAAAAACTGCACAAACAGATGGTTCCGCATGTTGAGAGGGCGCTGGAAGTCGCCCAAAAACAACAAAAAAACGGCATGGCGGCACGCTTTATCTACGGCTGGATGGAAAATTATCAAAAAACGGTCTTGCGTGAGGAAAAAAAACAGCAGATGCTGCAAAGACAGAATAATATGCGCCGCTATATCAACCGCCGTGCGCCCTGACGAAATAAATAATGACAAAAAAATCTTTTATCTGCAGGGTTAAACCTCTTTTAGTATATTTCACGATACAATAGATATGATAGGGTGCGTTATGTGCGCAAATCTTTCTGTGAGGATTCTTTGAGCAAAAAAGCGGTTCAGCAGCTCGGTTTACAATTCGACGACAACGCTCTTGTGCCTTTGCTTTTCGGGGAATGCGGGATTCATCTCTCCCGCATTGAAGAGCAGATCGGGGTGCAGATTTATTCCAAAGGCAACGAAATCGTCATGACGGGACAGCACGCGCAGCTGAAACGGGCGCGCCATGTTCTGGAATCTTTGTGGGAAAGGCTGTCGCATAATCTTGATGTCGGGCTGGATGAGGTCGATGCGGCGATCCGCATTGCCGATAACTCGCTGGATCCGGGAACCAAGTCGATGGCGCGTGCCGCATTTCAGGAGCCGCAGGTCAAGCTGCGTCACGGGCGCGAGCGGCAGCAATTGACGGCGCGCACGCCGCGTCAGGCCACCTATATGGAGGCGATGGAGAAAAAACGCATGGTCTTCGGCGTCGGCCCTGCCGGAACAGGAAAAACCTATCTGGCGATTGCTTTTGCGGTGATGAAACTGCAAAAAGGCGAAATCGAAAGAATCATTCTTTGTCGTCCGGCAGTCGAGGCGGGGGAAAATCTCGGTTTCCTGCCCGGCGACATGAAAGAGAAAATCGACCCGTATCTGCGTCCGCTTTATGATGCTTTGCACGATATGATGACACCCGAGCAGATCGTGCGGCATCTGGCCAATGGCGATATCGAAGTTGCGCCGCTGGCCTTTATGCGCGGCCGCACACTGACGAAAGCCTGCATTGTTCTGGACGAGGCGCAGAATACGACACCCGCGCAGATGAAAATGGTGCTGACCCGTCTGGGGGGAGATAGTCACATGCTTGTAACAGGCGATCCGTCGCAATCGGATTTGCCGGGGCGGATGACCTCGGGATTGAACGAGGCGATTACGGTTTTGAAAGATCTGGACGATATTGCATTCGTGCAGTTTACGGAAGAAGATGTGGTGCGCGATCCGCTGGTGGCAAAAATCGTCAAAGCCTATGAGCGTTTCGACAAATCACGTAACGGACAGGGGAAAGTGAATGGCGGCGGCCAGGAGTAAAAGAAAAAAGGCGCAGCTTGATCCGACTGTTTCCCTTTCGGCATCGGAATGGGAAGAGGAAGAGCCGGATATTGCCAAAATCGCCGAAAAAGCGGCGCATGCCGCGTATGATGCGGGCTGTACAAAATTTCCGGCCTTGCGGGAATTGCCGCGTGTGGAAATCGGCCTTGTATTCAGCGATGATCACTGTCTTGAGAATCTCAACAGGGATTATCGCGGCAAGCCGCGCCCGACCAATGTTCTCTCCTTTCCCTATCTGCTGGCCGAAGACGGTGTCCAGTCAACGGATACGGTGCTGGGCGACGTTTTCCTGTCTTTCGAGACCGTCAAACGCGAAGCGGATGAAAAAAAAATCACCCTTGCCGCACATGCCGCGCATATGGTGGTGCACGGTGTTTTGCATCTTCTGGGGCATGACCATCTGGAAGAAGATGAGGCGATCGAAATGGAAAAGCTGGAGGGTGACATTTTGCAAGAATTGGGCTATGATAATCCCTATAAAATGTGATAAAAAGGTTTTTGCATATTCATTTTTGAACCGACGATGTTATACACGACGAGACAGACAGTAATGGAAGACAGCAGATACGCGGCGGCCGACGAAACGGAGGCCGAGAGTAGCAAGCCGCCGGATACGGCGGATGAAACGATGCAGGGCGATCTGCCGCGCCGTAACGGTAACGGTAACGGTAACGGAGAAATCAACGGGCAGGATGCCGGTCTGTGGCATCGTCTGAAGAAAAAACTCCCCTTTTTAAAATCCGACACCTCGGTACGCGAGGCAATCGAAGAGCTGATCGAGGAAGAAAGCGAAAGCGGCGATCATTCCGTCGAGGCGCATGAACGCGCCCTGATTGCCAATATTCTCGAATTGCGCGATTTGCCGGTGGTTGAAGTCATGGTGCCCCGTGCCGATATCGTTGCTGTCGATGTCCGCACGACGCGCGACGAGTTGATCGCGTTGCTCAGCGAAAAACCGCACAGCCGTCTGCCGGTCTATCACGATACGCTTGATAATGTGATCGGTGCCGTACATATGAAGGATATGGTGTCCGTCTTCGGAAATCAGGACGGCAAGGGCGGGGAGGAATTCGAACTGCGCCGGTATCTGCGGAATGTTCTTGTGGTCTCGCCCTCCATGCGCGTGCTGGATTTGCTGCTGCAGATGCGGCAGTCGCGTCTGCATACCGCGATGGTCGTTGACGAATACGGCGGAATCGACGGCATGATCACGATCAATGATCTGATCGAGGCGATTGTCGGCGAGATCGATGACGAACACAGCCTGCATATCCAGCCGCAACTGATCGAGCGCAAGGACGGCACGATTCTGGCCGATGCGCGTTACGATGTTGACGATCTGGAGGAAAAATACGGGCGTTTCATGACGGAGGAGGAGCGCGAGGAAGTCGATACGCTCGGCGGTCTGGTCAATCTGCTGGCCGGACATGTTCCCGCGCGCGGCGAGGTGATCGTACACAGTTCCGGTCTGGAATTCGAGGTGCTGGATGCCGATCCGCGCAGAATTCACCGCCTGTGCATACGCAATATGTACAAAACCGTCTGAATATGCCATTCTGTCGGTCGTATTAAAGAATAACAGCCGGGGTTTTATCATATGAGCCATCAGGAATATGCGCGCGGCCGCGTTCTGGCCGCACTGGATCAGGCCGAAGGCAATCTGGCACAGGCGCAGCGTCTGTTGCTGGCATGGGTCGAGGAGGATGCGTCCCTTTTGCGCGGATTGGCCATGCCGCATCTGCGCAGCATTGCAGGGCTCGCTTTACAAAGCGCACAGGCGCGCGAAACCCGTGAAATCCCCAAACCCTCCCAAACGGAGAAAGGCGGCAGTGACGGAATCGAGATCGGTGCGTTCGGGCGTGAAATTCTGGAGAATATGACGGGAAAGGTTCCGCCGCAGCAATTCGGCTTTGTCCGCGATGAGATTAACGCGCCGCATCGTACTTCGGAACAGCATATTGAAGCGATTTTGCAAATCGCGCGAAAAGACGGAAAGCAATAATAAAAAATGACACAACCGCAATTACAACAAAAAATCGTCGCGGGGCCCGAAGCCCTGAACGGTGAACCTTATGCGGCGCTGCGGCTTGATTTTCTCGCGCGGCGCGGTATTCGCAACATCACGCTGGAGGCTTTGCCTGCCCATGCCTCCTACCGCCGCTATTATCGTGTGCATGGCGGGCCGCGCCCGATGCTGCTGATGGATGCAACGCTGGATACGACAGAGCCGCTGGAATGGTATGTGACGGTTGACCGGCATTTGCGCCGCCTCGGCCTGACCGCACCGGAAATTTACGATTACGACATCTCGGAAGACTCCTCTCTCGCGCTGATCGAAGATTTCGGGGATGACACTTACGATGCGCTGGTTGAACGCGGCGCGGAGGCGCTGCCGTTTTACGAAAAGGCGATCGATGTTCTGGCCTATCTGCACAACCACCCCGAGGCTGCGGATGCGGAGGTTTCCCTTTATACGCATGAGCGTATGCTGGCAGAGGCGGGCAACACGCTTGACTGGTATGCCCCCGCCACGCGCGGCACGGCGTTGTCCGAAAAGGCGCGCGCGGATTACCGCCGCATCTGGACGAATATTCTGGCGACAATGCCGCCGGTGCAGAATAGCCTGATCTTGTACGATTATATTTTCAACAATATGATGCGCGTTCAGGGACGCGAAGGGCTGCAGAATTGCGGCTTGCTGGATTTTCAGGCGGCACGGATCGGACCTGCGGTTTACGATGTCGTCTCGTTGCTGGAGGATATTCGCCGCGATCTGGCGCCGGAGGCGTTCGTGTCCTTGCGTCGCCGCTATCTTGATCAGGTGTCGGTGACAGGGACGGAGGAGGAATTCGACATATGGTTCTCCGTCATGACAACGCAGCGCCATTGCAAAAATCTCGGCAATCTGGTGCGGCTGTTCGTGCGTGACGGCAAGCCGCAATTGTTGAAATATATTCCGCGCATGCGCGGCTTTGCATGGGCGCATTTGCAAAAACCGGTTTTTGCAGAACTCAAAGACTGGTTTTTACAAAACGATATGGATTTGACCAAAGATTTGAAAGAGGGTTTCGAACATGCAGACGGCTATCCAAAGCGGTAAGGACAATACGGAAACGGCAGAATTGACAGTTGCAAACCGCCTGAAGGCGGTTAAGCCTTCTGCAACGCTGGGGCTGATCGCCGTGGCGCAGCAATTGAAGGCGGAGGGAAAAGACGTGATCGGCCTGTCTGTCGGCGAGCCGGATTTTGATACGCCGGCACATATTCGGGATGCTGCAAAAAAGGCGATGGATGCAGGCGATACCCGCTATACGCCCGTTCCGGGAACGCTTGCGCTGCGCGAGGCGATCTGCCGCAAATTCAAACGCGACAACAATCTGGATTATACGCCCGACGAGGTGATCGTCGGTACGGGCGGCAAGCAGGTGCTGTTCAATGCGCTGATGGCAACGCTTAACCCTGGTGACGAGGTTGTGATTCCTGCGCCGTATTGGGTGTCTTATCCCGATATGACACGCATCGCCGAAGGCGAGCCTGTGATCGTGTCCTGCACGATGGAAAACAATTTCCGCCTGCAACCGGAAGATCTGGAGGCGGCGATTACGCCGAAAACGCGCTGGGTGATGCTGAACTCGCCCAGCAATCCGACCGGATCAGCCTATACGCGCGAGGAAATGAAGGCGTTGACGGATGTGTTGCTGCGCCATCCGCATGTCTGGGTGATGAGTGACGATATTTACGAAAAACTCGTTTATGACGATTTTGAATTTACCACGCCGGCGGAGATCGAGCCGCGTTTGAAAAGCCGCACATTGACGGTCAACGGCGTTTCCAAGGCCTATGCGATGACAGGCTGGCGCATCGGCTATGCCGCAGGGCCGAAAGAACTGATCAAGGCCATGGCAAAATTGCAGGGGCAAAGCACGTCAAACCCGTCTTCTATCAGTCAGGCGGCGGCGCTGGCCGCCCTTGACGGGCCGCAGGAATTTCTGTCGGGCTGGTGCGATTCGTTCAAAAAACGCCGCGATCTGGTGGTGTCGATGCTCGGCGAGGCCGAAGGGCTGTCCTGCACCGTTCCGGAAGGCGCGTTCTATGTTTTCGCCTCCTGCGCAGGCTGTATCGGCAAAAAAACGCCGGACGGGCAGGTGATTGAAAATGACAGCGATTTTGCGCAATATTTGCTGAAATCCGAAAATGTGGTGACGGTTCAGGGCGTTGAGTTTGGACTTTCTCCGTTTTTTCGTGTATCATATGCATTATCGGAAGATGTTTTGGAAAAAGCGTGCAAGCGTATTCAAAAAGCGTGCGCCGCACTGAGTTGACCCGCGATCTGCGGGACGGGAGGGGAGCCGGAGAATGTCTGATACTTCACATGAGATAGAAAAGAAAATCCTTGTTTCTGCCAAGGAGATGGAGGAGCTTTTTAAGGAATTTTCAAAGCTTGCGATTGGCGGAGAAATCAAAACCAAACACCGTCCGCGCGCCTATTACGACACAAAAAAACGCAAGCTGAACCGGCGCCGCATGGCGTTGCGCGTTCAGCACAAGGGCGGCACTTACGAGCAGACGCTGAAATATGAAGTGCCGGGCGGCAAAAAGGGCGCGATGTCGCGTGTCGAGGTGAAGGATATTCTCGGTGAAAAGCAGGAGACGCCGGATATCTCCCTGATCGACGATAAGGAAGCAAAAAAACTGCTGGAAGGGCTGGAGGGCAAAAAACTGCGTCATGTCTTTACGGCTGATGTGCGCCGGCGCTATTTCTCCATCCCCGTGATGCAGGGCGGTGAGGAGATCGGTGTCGTTGAACTGGCTTTTGACAAAGGCGCGGTGACGCATGCTGACCGCAAGGATTTGTCTGCCAAAGTTTCGGAAATTGAAGTTGAGTTAAAATCCGGCGATCCGGCCGCTGTTGATATCATCTGCGCAAAAATTCTGAAACAGGCACCCGAAGCAAAACTCAGCGCGGTGTCGAAAGCGGAGGCAGGCTTTAGGCTGGATGCGGAGGCCTATCCCGAAAAAAAGCCGGCGGAGGATGCGCTGCCCCGACACCGGAAAGGGCCGAATCCTAAAAAATAACGGAAATTTAAAGGGCAACCGGAAAACACGCTTGCAATCCTTTCCGATTTCCGTTACAAAGCTTTCAGCATTATTTGTATTTCCCTTCAAACATCACCGACACACAACACCCGCACGGCGGGCGGCGGGATGTTCAAAAAAACGGAGAAACGGATAAGGCGCAAAAACGGCAATTGAAGGAGCGTAGCTCAATTGGTAGAGCACCGGTCTCCAAAACCGGGGGTTGGGGGTTCGAGTCCCTTCGCTCCTGCCGTTTTGCGGCAAAGAACAAAGTTAAACGCAGACTGTCTTAAGGAATAACAAAGACCATGGCAAAAATATCCAAATTCAAACCGCTCAGATTTATTGAAGAAGTCAAACTGGAAGGCTCGAAAGTCACATGGGCGACCGGCAAGGAAACGCGAATTACAACGGTTGTCGTGTTTTTTATGGTGTTTGTTATTGCCATGTTTCTGTTTTTGGCGGATTGGCTGATTTCTTTGCTTGTGCAGTGGATTTTGGGGATCGGATCTTAAAAAAACACCGCCTAACTTT
>SKHU01000002.1 GCA_007116755.1 Alphaproteobacteria bacterium | reverse complement strand
CCCAGCAGGGTTTTGCCGACATTCTGTGCGCGTTCGGTGATTTCATGCACGACCGTATCGGCAATCTTGATCGGCGCGGTGCCGTAGGTTTCCAGAGCCCAGCGCGCGTTTTCCGCGGTTTCACTATGCTGCGCGGCGGCTTTGTTGAAGACGCATTCGGTGATCATTTCCGCGAGTTCCTGCGGCGTGGCATGGGCGGTAAATTCTTCCGTCAGATATTTGTTGCGGCATTCGTCAAGAAAACGCGCAGTTTCGCCTTTGGTGAAATACCCCTTGCGACGCAGTTCCTCCGCACCGACGGCGGGGTTGATAATATCCTGATAAAGACCTTCGACGATATTGCTTTGCGGACGGTCGGGTTCCATCTGCTGGATACCGAAAGTGATGACACCGGCAAATCCCGCAATCGCACTGACAAAAACAAGCGACATGACCCCGGCCGGATCCTTGATAAAATCCTTCAATCCGTCCGTCAGGCTGCGATCGGGTTCTGGTTTTTTCCGGGCCATATCTTCTCCCTAAAAAGACATTATGGAGAATGGTATAGCTTAAAACGCAAAAAAAGAAAAGGAAAAATATGTGACGGGCTTAAAGAGGAGTGCCGCTGCCGGCGGCATTACCGGTTTTGTTTTCGTCTTCTTCCTCGTCTTTGTTCCGGTCTTGCGGAGGTTCGGGAGGAAAAGGCGCATCTTTTGCCGGATAAGGCGGCGGCGGCGCAGGAACCGGTTCGGGAATATCGTCTCCCCCCGTTTCCGGTTTGTCAAACGGATCAGGATTGGGACGCGCTCCTGAAGACGGTGACGGTTTTGGCGGTTCGTCAAGATCAAAGAAATCGCTGCTGTCATCCAGCGGATCGCCCGACGGCGGGCGGGAAACGGGCTCGGGCTGCTGCGGTGCAGGAGGTTGCTGCGGCTGTACCTGCGGTGCCGGCTGTTGCGGCTGTTGTGAGGGCTGCTGTTGTGTCGGTTCCTGTGTTTGCGCCGGTTGCGATTGTGGCGGCGGTGGCTGCGGTGTTTGCGGCGCGGGCTGCGGCGGGGGTGCGCTTTGCGTTTGTTGCGGCTGCGGCTGTTGTTGCGGCGGGCTTTGCGGCTGTTGCGGTTGTGTCTGTGTTTGTGGTTGCGGCGCAGCATTTTGTTCGGGTTCGGTGTCCGGCTTTTCGAAAGGATCGGGATTGGGGCGCGGGCCGCCGGAGGGTTTCTGCGGCTCGTCCAGATCAAAGAAATCGCCGCCGTCATCCAGCGGATCGCCCGACGGCGGGCGGGAAACGGGCTCAGGCTGCTGCGGCTGTTGCTGCTGTTCCGGTAGCGGCGGCGGCGGCGCGGGAACCGGTTCGGCGGCAGCGGCTTCCTGCTGCTCGGCTTCGGCATCAACCCCTGCATCTTCGCTGTCATCCCTGATTTTGCGCTGCGGGATATTGGCGGGGTCTATTTTGCCGAGACCGTGGAAAAAGCTGCAATTGCGTCCGGCTTCTTTGGCTTCATACAGCGCATCATCGGCGGCTTTCAGCGCGCGGTTGGTATCATATCCGCTTTCGGTCAGTACAAATCCGCCGATGCTCATCGTGACGGTCAACTCTCCCGCTTCGACCTGATCGCAGGGAAAAGGCGTATCGCCGACCATACGGCGCAGACGTTCGGCCACCATAATGGCAATTTCCGTCGTGGCATTGGGCAGAATGGCGACAAATTCCTCGCCGCCCATGCGCGCGACCATATCCAGACCGCGCAGCCCTTTATTGACGCGCTCGGCAAAGATTTTCAGAACAAGATCACCGATATCATGGCCGTACGTGTCGTTAAAGGGTTTGAAATGGTCGATATCCATCATCAGCACGCCGACGGGTTTTTTATCGATTTCGTGTTTGGCGAGAATTTTCTCCAGATGCACCATCAGATAGCGGCGGTTGTAAAGTCCGGTCAGCTCGTCGGTCAGCGCCATCGACAGGCTGAGCTCGTAATTGGTGCGCAGCCGGTCCTGATAACGCTTGCGCCGCACTTGCGTGCGCACCCGCGCCAGCAATTCGTTGCGGTCAAGCGGCCTTAGAATATAGTCATTCGCGCCGATTTCCAGCCCGCGCGCGATGCGCTGCATATCCTGTTCCTCGCCGATCATCAGGATAGGTACGGCGCGGCTGCGCTCGTTGGAGCGGAAAAACGAACACAGGCGCAGCCCGTCTTCATTGACCATGTTCAGGCTGACGATAATCAGATCAAAATCCTTGAACTGCGATTCTTCAATCGCCTGTTCGCCCATTGTGACGGAAACGGTTTTGGCACTGTCGCGCTGCATGGTTTCGACGATTTTGCTCATCTCCATGCTGTTGTCTTCCAGCACCAGAACATGCGCGTTTTCGGCAGATTCCGCCATCATGGTCTTGTCCGACCCCATCGCGCCAAGCTGGTTGGCGGCCGTTTCGCGGATCTGCCATTCATCAACAATCATTTTCAACCGCACGAGAGAGCGCACGCGCGCCATCAGCGCGGTATCATTGACGGGTTTGCTCAGAAAATCATCTGCGCCGGCTTCCAGCCCGCGTACGCGGTCGGTCGCATCGGTCAGCGCCGTGACCATAATGACGGGAATATGCACAGTGGCGGGGTTGGCTTTCAGCCTTTCGCAGACTTCGAAACCGTCCATGCCCGGCATCATAATATCCAGCAGCACGACATCGGGTTTTTCCTTTTCGGCGATGTCCAGCGCCTCCTGCCCGCTGGTCGCGGTCAGAACCTCGTAATATTCGGCCTTCAGCTTGGCTTCGAGAAGCTTCACATTCGGCAGAATATCGTCAACGACCAGAATTCGAGCAGACATATGATTCCACTAAAAAAATTAAAAATTACCATCCGTTTTTCAAGCGGGAAAGACAGGGAAAACGCGTTTTGTCCTCTCCTCCCCATATCCTTACTCTAAAGAATAAAGTTAAACCGTTCCTTAATCCAAGTATTTTTTTACGGTCTGAATAAAATCGGGGACGGAGATCGGTTTGGCAATGTAATCCTCGCAGCCGCCGGCGCGGATTTTTTCTTCATCGCCTTTCATGGCAAACGCCGTGACGGCGATAACGGGAATATGTTTGAGAGCCTCTTCCGCCTTGATTTTCTGTGTAACTTCAATGCCGGAGATTTCCGGAAGCTGGATATCCATCACGATCAGATCAGGCATGTGCTTGCGCACCAGATCGACCGCGTCGCGCCCGTCACGGGTCTTGATAGTGGTATAGCCGTGCGCCGATAAAAGATCGTCAAACAGCTTCATATTCAGTTCGTTGTCTTCAACAATCAGAATGGTCTTTGGCATGTTTCACCTGCGTTATTTCAGGACGGGTCACGGCAGTATAGCAGGAGGATCGGCAAACAAAAACTGTTTTCCGTCAGCAGTCCGGCTTTTCCAGTTTTTGCAGTTTTTCCAATGTTTCCGTCAGTGTAAAATTCTTAAAATGAATTGTCGCGGCACTGACCACGCCGTTATCGTGCAACACAATCTCCATCTCCAGATCGGGCAGGCCGCTTTTTTCCTCCGGCGAGAAGAAGGCCAGACGCATATTCCATGCCGTTCCGCCGAGCAGTGCCGTATCAATCTCCGGATTGTCTTTATAGGCGGCGGCGGTCACGGTTGCCGGCAGAGCCGGAGAAAAGACAAAGCTGTTGACCTCGACCGGCCCGTTTTTATCCGCGCCGTCAAACCAGAGATTGTTATAGATTTTCTGTCCGGATTTCGCATGTTTCAGCAATTCCATAACATAGCGGCTTGGAAACAGCGTGTCTGCCGTCAGATCAAAGCCGGTATCTTCCGGAATCTGGAACACGGCGCGGCCGCT
>SKHU01000224.1 GCA_007116755.1 Alphaproteobacteria bacterium | reverse complement strand
TCCAGATCGCGCGCGGGGCGGCGGCGTGCCGCCTGTTCCGGATTTTGCGCCTGCATCTGCACCTGATTTTGGAGTGACGGGTTTTGCGGCAAATCCGGTGCCGTCACGCGCGGCGCGACCGCTTGCGGTACAGCCGCTTGCGGCACAACGGCCAGAGGCGCGGATGTTTCAAATTGCGCCTGCGGCATTTGTGCCTGCGGTACCTGTTTCAAAACCGCCTGAATAATCTGCAACTGCTCGACCGTCAGCTTTGCGGGATCAATCACGATATACCCCGCCGCGCCTTTTCCGGCTAGAGCGGCGGAGATGTCCTGCTGCTCCGCCTGTTTATGTGCCTGTCCGGTATTTTGCGGCTGCCCGATCGTGCCGAAACCGCCGCGCCGTGCTGCGCGCGCTGCCGCCTCCTGCGCGGCTTTCTCCTGCGCTGTTGCCGCTGCCGCCGCCTTCGCCTCCGCTGCCTCCGGCGTGTTCGGAGGGTTCATCTGCGGCGTGGTCTGCTGGCTTCTGTGCAAACCGGCACGGCGGCGCTCGCGCGTTTCCTGCAGCCGCTCGTTACGCTGCTGCTGCTGGCTGCGGATGCGGTCGGATTGCTGCTGAATCTGCAGACAGCGCTGGTAGTAAATCTCGTCATAAAGAAAGGGGGAGCAATCATCATGCTGCTGTGCCGATCCCGTCGCGGGTGCGGAAAAACACAGAAAAACGGCCGTCACGGCCGCAGGCAGAAAAAAACGGGGCATATCAACTGCTCCTTATTATAAATAAATATCAAAGGCTGTGCTTTTATAAAGCCGTGCTTTGTCAGGCAAGAGCGGAACGCGCTTTCAAAGCCGTAATCAACGTTCCGTCATCAAGGTAATCCAAAGCACCGCCGACCGGCACACCATGCGCCAGCCGCGTGACCTTTACATTACAGTATTGCAGCCTGTCGATCAAGTAGTGTGCGGTGGTCTGCCCGTCCACCGTCGCGTTCAGCGCGATGATAATTTCCTGCACATTCTCGTCTTTGGCGCGGCGCGTCAGCGCAGGGATCGACAAATCCTCCGGCCCGACATTGTCCAGCGCCGACAGCGTACCGCCCAGCACGTGATACCGCCCCCGATAGGCGCGGGTGCGTTCCAGCGCCCAGAGATCGCCGATCTGCTCGACCACGCAGATCGCGCCGTCCTCCCGCGCCGTATCGCTGCAAATGCCGCAGGGCGACACCGTATCCAGATTGCAGCAGACCTCGCAGGTCTTGACGGTTTTCGCCGCATTCTGCAACGCTTCGGAAAGCGGCAGAATCAGACTGTCTTTCTGCTTGAGCATCTGCAAAGCCAGCCGCCGCGCCGAGCGCGGCCCGATACCGGGAAGTTTCGACAAAAGATGAATCAGCGTATCAATTTCTTTTCCGATCATGGCGCAGCCTGAAAACCTGTTGTTGTCCTGAATAGATGCAAAAAGGCGGGACGTTCCGTCAAGCCGAAAGGTTAACAAAACGTTAAGATCAGTATAGCCGCATTCGCCCGCCGCAATCAATCCGCAAAACCGCAAAAACACGAAAAAATTATTTTGCGCCTGCGCCGGCCAGTCCTGCGGGGGCGGTGGCTGCGCGTTTTTCGGGTTTTAGTGCTGCGCCCGAGAGGATATGTTTGCGCGCCTCGCAAATATGCACGCCGCAGAAAAACGGCATCAGAAACTGTCCGGTTTTCTCCCATTTTTCCGCCCAGCGCAGCAGTTTTCCATTCTCCGTCGGCGGAAAAGCCAGCGCATGGCCGTGATATTCCGGCACGAAACCTGCCGCCTCCAGCACGCCTGTGATTCGCGCCTCCGTCACCGCGCGGCCGCCGGAAAACGGTGCGCCTGTTTTTTTGCACCACAACCCGCTGCGGTTTGGAATCGCGGCAATGATCCGCCCGTCGTTTTTCAGCAGCTTTTCCGCCTTGCCGAAAAAATCCGTCAGGCTGCTGCCGTATTCGCAGCCGTGAACGCTGAGAATGCGGTCAAAACTGCGCTCGTAAAACGGCAGATGCTCCTCCGTCAGCGAGACCAGCGCCGCCGCGCCGTATTGTTTTTGCAGCAGCGCCGTTTCCGTCGCGGCAAAATGCGGCACGGCGGCCGACACATGCGCCGCCGATTTCAAACTCTCAAGATAGGGAAACGGCCAGCCGACCGCCAGCACCCGCATCCCCGACAGTTCAGGCCACAGCGCCGCGATTTGCTCGCCGATCAGCTTTGCCGCCAGCTTTCCGCAATCGCCTGCGTAAAAATCCGTCAACAGCGCGTAGCGGGGTTTTGCGTTTTCGCTCACAGCCCCACCCCGTTTTGTAAAATTTTCACCAGCGGCAGATCGGCAGGCGGCATCGGATAATTCCCCAGATCGCGCGGCGCGACCCATGCGGTTTTCTGGTTTTCCTGCGGACGGATTTCCCCGCGCCAGTTGCGGCACAGATAAAGCGGCATCAAAAGATGCATCGCCTCATAGCTGTGCGAGGCAAATGTAAAAGGCACAAGATCCGCTGCGGCAATCTCTATCGCCAGCTCTTCGTAAATTTCGCGTGCCAGCGCGTCTTCGGGTGTTTCCCCTGCCTCGATCTTGCCGCCCGGAAATTCCCACAGACCGGCCATTGCCTTGCCCTCCGGCCTTTCGGCCAGCAGAATCTCCCCTTGCGCATTGACCAGCACGGCGGCGACAACGGTCAAAAGCGGTCGGGCGCGGGCTTTATCAGCGGTTTCTTCCATGACGGCCTTCTCTTGTCAGCATTGTCGGAATTCGTGTATAGTGTCGGATATTTTAAACCTCTGTTCAAGGGAAGAAAAAATGACAGCGCCGACCGACAACACAGCTCCCGCCCGCGGCAGTTTCACACACCGTTTTGATCCCGGAATTCTGCGCGCTTATGACATACGCGGCGAGATTGGCACAACGCTGCGCGAAGAGGATTGCTATGCCGTCGGCCGCGCCTTTGGTACGGTGGTGGCACGCGGCGGCGGCACATCGGTAGCGCTGGGTTTTGACGGGCGCGAAACCTCTCCCGCTTTTGCCGATGCGGTGATTGACGGGCTTTTGAAAACGGGTCTGGATGTGCATTGCGTCGGGCTCGGCCCCAGCCCGATGGTGTATTTCGGCCTGCATCATCTCAAAGCCGATGCCTCGGTCGTTGTAACGGGATCACACAGCCCGATCACCCATAACGGCATCAAAATGGCGCTGGCCGGACGGCCTTTTTATGGCGCGGATGTGCAGAAACTTGGTGTGATGGCCGCCGCCGGCGATCTGGACAGCGGCAGCGGCAAAAAACACAGCCACGATATTTACGAGGCCTATACCGACCGCCTTGTCCGCGATTACGATTGCGATGCGGAACTTTCCGTCGCATGGGATATCGGCAATGGCGCAGGCGGCGCAATCATTCAAATGCTGACCGAAAAACTGCCCGGAAAACACACAATCCTGTTCGGCGATGTGGACGGCACATTCCCCAACCATCACCCCGACCCGACTGTGGCGAAAAATCTTGTCGATCTGCAAAATGCGGTTCTGAAAAACAGCTGCGATGCGGGAATCGGTTTTGACGGCGATGCCGACCGGATCGGTGCAGTGTATGAAAACGGGGAAATCCTCTGGGCGGATATTCTGCTGGCGCTCTATGCGGCGGAGGTTTTAGAAACGCATCCGGGCGCGCATGTGATTGCCGATGTCAAATGCAGCCGTGTGCTGTTTGACGAAATCGCGCGGCTGGGCGGCAAACCGGTGATGTGGCAAACCGGCCATTCCGTCATCAAGGCGAAAATGAAAGAGCTGAACGCGCCGCTGGCGGGCGAGTTGGCCGGGCATATCTGTTTTGCCGATAAATTCTACGGTTTTGACGACGGCCCCTATTGCGCCGTGCGGCTTTTGAATCTGATCGGCAAAAGCGGCAAAAAATTCTCCGAACTCACCGCGCATCTGCCGCAGATGCATAACACGCCGGAAATGCGTTTTCATGTACCGGAAGAGCGCAAATTTGAAATTCCTCAGGAAATTCTGCGCCGCCTGCAAAACGAAAAAAAGGACGGGTGGGAGATTTGCGACATTGACGGCATCCGCCTGACTGCGCCGGAAGGCTGGTTTCTGCTGCGTGCCTCCAATACCGAAAGCGTGCTGACCGCACGCGTCGAAGCCTTTGACGCAGAGGGGCTGGAGATGCTGCAATCCGTGCTGGCGAAATATCTTGCCGCGGCAGGGGCGGAGTTGCCCGTATAATTTGAATTCTATTTCTATTTCAATTGCATTATTATCTTAAGGACAAAACAGATGGAAAACGCCGATTTGAAAATCACCGAAACCGAAGCCGAAACAACTGTCCTGCTGCATCCGCGCGTGATGGAGCTTTTGGCCTCGCGCATGTGTCACGATCTGGTCAGCCCTGTCGGTGCGGTGAATAACGGCATCGAGCTGATGCGCGATCTCGGCCCCGATATGGCCGCCGATGCGCTGGATCTGATCGAAAGCAGCATCGGTCAGGCTGCGGTGCGTCTGAAACTGTTCCGCCTTGCCTATGGTGTGGCGGGCAGCGAGAAGCAGGTCGGATTTGAAGACATCAAAACCGCCTTTGCCGATTGGGCGGCGCATGGCCGTACGACGGTCAATTGGGGCGGCGGCATCGATTTTGCCGAAACGCCCAAAGGTTTCGGCAAAGTGCTTTTGAATCTGCTGGTGCTGGCGGAGGAATGCAATCCCGGTGAAAGCAATCTCGATATTGATCCGGGCGAGGATAACGCCTCTGTCGTCATTCATCTGCGCGGCAAGCGCCCCGGCCTGCACAAAGGCATGGCCGAGTGTCTGACAGGCGATTATCCGGTCGAGGAACTCGATCCGCGCCTTGTCCACGCCTATGTCACAGGCGTGATTTTAAAATATTTCGGATTCACGCTGACACACCGCCAGATTTCCGAAACCGAACTGTATTTCCGCGTTGAACGCAGCGCCGCCTAAAGCGGCTAAGCGGCGCGGCGGCGAAGTTGCTGCGCGGTTACGGCAACACGCAGCACGGCACGGTCGGCCAGCATCTCCGCTGCGGCACCGGTGGTTTTGCATTCCGCTTCGGTTTCGGCAAGCTGCGCCAGAACACTCAAAATCTTTTCCTGCGGCCACAGGCGCAAATGCGCCAGAAACGCATCTTTTGCCTTGAAGAACAGCGGCGGCTGCAATTTTCTCAGCGCCGCATCCATGGCCGTACCGTCAGCGGTCAGCGCCGCGACAAGCGACAGGCGTTTGAAATAATTCTGCAATCCGCGCAACACGGCAACGGGCGGCAGGCCTTCCCCCATGATCCGCGCCAGCATTTCCGAAGCTGCGGCCGCGTCTCCCCCCGCTGCCGCGCGGGCAAGGTCGTCGATAAAAAGCTGCGAGGCATCACCGCAGCACAGCAGCGCATCTGCCACAGTCACAGTTTTTTTCTCCGGCCCGGCATAGGTGATGATTTTTTCGACCGCGCCGCGCGCCAGCGCACGGTCACCGGTCAGATACGCAGCCAGCAATGTCAGCGCATCGCGTTCCACCGTTACCCCCGCAGCAGAAAAATCCGTTGCCAGAATCCGTGCCAGCCCCACCGCGTCATCAACATAGCAGGGCAATGCGGCAGCATTATCCAGTTTTTCAAACAATTTCCGCAGTTTGGAGGCCGGTTTCAAATCCCCTGCCTCGACCAGCAGAAAATTTTCCGTTGCGCCGCAATTTTTCAGCGCTTCGGCAATGATATCGGCAATTTTGTCTGCGCCGTCACGGATGCGAATCAGCCGCCGTCCGCCCATCATCGACATAGCCGCCAGCTCGTCGGCAAGCCGCGCCGGATCGCTTTCCACAGAGGCCGCCGGAAGATCGACAACATTAAACGGGTCGGACAGGTCGGGTGTGACGGTTTTGCCGAGAATTTGTGCCCTCTCCCGCGCCAGCCCTTCATCGGGGCCGTAAACCAGCGCAGCGCAAAGTCCTGCAGCGGGGTTTTGTACAAAACGGTCGATGTCACGCGCGGCAATTTTCATTATTTCTTCCCTGTTACGGCCTACGGCCTGCGGCGGCTGAAATACAGCGCCAGCTCGGTTGCGGCCTGATCGGCCAGCTCGTTCAGCCCCGCCTCGCGCGCCTGTTGCGCAGCGGTCAGTGTTGCGAACTGGCTTTCCAGTACGTTATAGCTGTTGAGTGTGCGCAGATAGCGGCGCATCACAATTTTCCGCTCTTCCTCCGCCTGTGTGTCGATCAGATCAAGCCGCGCACTGCTGCGCAGCTGCATGCGGGTAACGGTGGCATCTTTCTGAACGCCGAGGCTTGTGCCTTCTTCCTGCAGATGCGTGATTTCAAGCCGGTAGCGCGGCGCAGCGGGCGGCATTGCGCCGCCGTAAAAACGGTCGATCAGCGCATTGCGCAGCATCTGGCCGTTGCGCTCGGGGATGTTGGCGATACTCATATTGCGAAATTCGGCCACGGTGCTGCGGTCGGCGGTCACATTGCCGTGCAGCGGCTGAAAACCGCAGCCCTGCATGAAAATGCAGCACAGAAAAACCGCAAAAATTTTGTTACACCACGACATTGACGATCCTGTTGGGCACGACGATGACTTTGCGCACGGTTTTGCCGTCGATGGCTTTTTTCACGCCCGGCTCTTTCATGGCGATATCCTCGGCGATTTTTTTATCCGTATCGCGCGGCAGTGTCACGGTCGCGCGCAGCTTGCCGTTGACCTGCACCGCGATTGTCACCTGATCGGACACCAGATATTTTTTATCCACCTTGGGCCATGCGGCCAGCGATACCGGCGTTTCATGACCCAGCACCCGCCACAGCTCCTCGGCCAGATGCGGCATGACGGGCGCGGCAAGTTTTACCAGCGTTTCAAAACCGCGGCGCAACACCGCGCCGTCGGCCTTGCCCGATGTGTCGTAATCGGCCAGCGTATTGGCAAAGGCACGGATATGGGCGACGGCTTTGTTGAAATGCAGCCGGTCAAGTTCCTGCCCTGTCTGATGCACGGTTTTGTGCATCGCCTCCAGCACCTCCTGCGCCGCCGCATCGGTATTACCCGGCAGGCTTGTATCTTTTGCCGCCAGTGCCGTCTGCGGCGCGGAGATCATGCGCCAGAGTTTCTGCACAAAGCGCCATGCGCCTTCAATGCCGCCTTCCGTCCATTCCAGATCGCGTTCGGGCGGGCTGTCGGACAGGATGAACAGACGCGCGGCATCCGCGCCGTATGTCTCCAGAATCTCGTTCGGATCGACGACATTCTTTTTTGATTTCGACATTTTCTCGATACGGCCGACTTTCACGAGCGTGCCGTCGGAGAGTTTCACAGCCTTCTCGCGCCCCTTTGACAAATCGACCTCGGAGGGGAAGAGATATTTGCCCTTTTCATCTTTATAAGTCTCGTGCGTCACCATGCCTTGCGTGAACAGCCCCTTGAACGGCTCGTCAAATCCCAGATAGCCGCATTTTTTCAAGGCACGGTTGAAAAACCGCGCATAAAGCAGATGCATCACCGCATGTTCGATGCCGCCGACATATTGATCGACAGGACACCACGCATCGACTTTTGCGCGGTCGAAAGCGGCGTTTTCATTATGCGGGTCGCAATAACGCGCATAATACCACGAGCTTTCAAAAAACGTGTCGAATGTGTCGGTTTCACGTTCCGCATCTTTTCCGCAAGACGGGCATGTGCAGTTTTTCCATGTCGGATGGTGCGCGATCGGGTTGCCCGGCTTGTCGAATGTTATATCCTCGGGCAGGGTGACGGGCAGCTGGTCTTCCGGCACGGGCACGATGCCGCAATCTTTGCAGTGAATCACAGGGATAGGGCAGCCCCAGTAACGCTGGCGGCTGACGCCCCAATCGCGCAGACGCCACGTGACCGTGCCTTCACCGTCGCCGCTTTTCTCTATGCGGGCAATGACGGATTTTTTCGCCTCCGCAACATCCAGACCGTTCATAAAATCCGAATTGAACAGCGTGCCCTCACCGGTATAGGCTTCATCGCCGACGGTAAATGTCGCGGGGTCTTCGCCCTCGGGCAGCACGACAGGAATCACGGATAATCCGTATTTGCGGGCAAAATCCAGATCGCGCTGGTCATGGGCGGGGCAGGCAAAAATCGCGCCTGTTCCGTAGTCCATCAACACAAAATTGGCCACCCAGACGGGGATTTCACGGTCTTCAAACGGATGTTTGACCGTCAGCCCTGTATCAACGCCGCGTTTTTCCGCCTGTTCCAGCGCCGCCTCGCTCGTGCCCTGCCGGTGGCATTCGGTGACGAAATCCGCGATTTTCTTATCTTTTTCCGCCAGCGCCGTTGTCAGCGGATGATCGGGCGACAGCGCCATGAAAGACGCACCGAACAGCGTGTCGGGGCGGGTGGTAAAAATTTCAATATGCTCCGCAGGCGCGTCGCCTTGCGTAATATGAAAGCGCATTTGCAACCCGCGGGATTTGCCGATCCAGTTTTCCTGCATCAGGCGCACGCGATCCGGCCAGCCTTCCAGCGTGTCCAGCGCGTCCAGCAATTCATCGGCAAAATCGGTGATTTTCAAAAACCACTGCGTCAGCTTGCGGCGTTCAACCGGCACGCCCGAGCGCCAGCCGCAACCGTCCACGACCTGCTCATTGGCCAGCACGGTGTTTTCGACCGGATCCCAATTGACCCAGCTTTCCTTCTGATAGGCCAGCCCCGCCTTCATAAAATCCAGAAACATTTTCTGTTCATGTTTGTAATATTCGGGATCACAAGTGGCAATTTCGCGCGACCAGTCAATCGCCAGCCCCATTGATTGCAGCTGCGCACGCATGGCATCAATATTGCTGTGCGTCCATTTGCGCGGATGCGCCCCTGCTTCAATCGCGGCATTTTCCGCCGGCAGGCCGAACGCATCCCAGCCCATCGGGTTCAGGACGTTATAGCCCAGCGCCTTGCGATAACGGGCGACAACATCGCTGAGCGTGTAATTGCGCACATGCCCCATATGCAAACGGCCGGACGGGTAGGGGAACATCGCCAGAACATAGTATTTTTCGCCCGGCGCATCGTCGCGGGTTTCAAAAATCTTTTGTTCTGCCCAGAATTTCTGCCATTTTTCTTCCGCTTCCCGCGGATTATAACGCTCGTCCATGATGGTTTTTCCCGAAGATTAAAAGGTAACAGGCGGCAGGAGGCCGTTAATCAGCTGCACCCTGCGCGACACGAAGTTCCCGCGCGCGGGTAAGAATCGTGTTTTCAAGCTGCGTGCCCGTTTCCTGACTGACAGCGGCATCGCGCCAGTTGCCCGACCCGTCCTGCGTCTGTTTGAAGACGGCAACACGCACCCCGTCCGAGCGCAGTTGCCGGTCCATGATATAGACATTCACCTTGAATCTTTCGCCCGGCACATGCGGGTTTTCATACCAGTCGGTCAGAATTACGCCGCCGAACGGATCAGCCGTCTGTACAGGCATAAAAGACACCGTATCCAGCGAGGCGCGCCACAAAAAGCTGTTTACGCCGATTCCGGCAGCCGCACTGTCGTCGCCGCCGCGTCCGAACAGGCGGCCGGTCATTGTTTGGCCTTCACCCCAGATCGTGCTGCGTTTTTCATCGCTATAGACAATGCGGTCGCCGCCGCCGCTTGGCCGCGTCGGATAAGAGGCGTCACGCTGGACATTGCCGCCGCATCCGGCCAGAACAAAAGATGCCGCAAGGCAAAACATCAGAATTTTATAGCGCACGGTTTTCACCCTTATTGCTGTTATTTTTATACTCTAACTTTTTAGCACGGAGAACGCCGTGCAAACAAGCCTGTTTCTGCGTTTTTCCACAGCATTTACACCGTCAGCAGCACCAGCAGGATTGTCGAGGCCAGAATGCCCAGACCTGCGGAAATATTGGCATTGTCCTTATAGCCCGTCAGCCGGTAGAACAAAATCACCCAAAGCGGTGCCAGCAGCACCACGGCGTTGACATAGGCGGGGTTATCCGTGAAACCGAAGGCATAGATTTTAAACACCATGTGCGCCAGCCAGATAAACGAGGCCAGCGCACAGGCCAGCCACATGCGCCCGCTTTTGCTTTTGCGGAACGAGACCGTATCGGGCGCATCCTTCCTGCGGCGCTGGAAGCGGTAATATCCGAATGTGACGGACAGCGCCACGACAGTCTGGATCAGCATATAGCCGTACACCCCCGCATGCAGCGGCGCGTTGTTCAGCGCCAGCTTGGCCAGTGCGCCGTTGAAACCGTAACAGAGAATCACGGGCGTCATCAGTTTCAGCGCCTCGGCGCTGATTGTGCAATTTGTTTTCAGCCGCATGGCAAAAAAGACGCATCCGCCCAGCGCCGCGATAATCATGAGACTGTTCAGCGGCGCGGCAAGATAATCATGGATTTGCTCCGGCGCAAAGAAAAACCAGAAAAAGAACGTCGCCGGCACCAGCAGCGGCACAAGCCGCGAAGTGACGCCGCCGCCGAGTTTTGCAGCAACATTGAACAGGCGGATATCGGCATAGCTGGCCAGAACACCCGTCATCGCCACGGCGATGTAATAGACCGGCGCATCCGGCCAGTCGATCAGAAAGGCGAAGGGCAGCAGCACGCAGATGGTAATGCCGCGCGACACCAGCACCATCAAAAGCCCGGGGACTTGATAATACTGGTTCAGCAACATCATTGCGCCGGAAAAAATTCCGGCAAACAGTGCAAATACAATCCATAACAGCGCGGGGTCAAAGCTCATGGCCGCTGCCTGTATCTTCTTCCGGTTTTTTTTCCGGTAAAACAGCAGCAGGATCGTCCAGCGGCGTGATATTTTCGACAATGGCGGCGTTTTCAAGGTTAAAAAACTGCGCCTTGTTTTCCAGCGGCGCAAAAATACTGCGGTCGGTGCCGGTCATCCAGCACTGGCCGCCCTGTGCCAGCACCATATCGAACAGCACGCCGCGCCGGTATTCATCAAGATGCGCGGCCATTTCATCCAGCAGCAGCAGCGGTGCGAATCCGCGCTCTGCCGCGACCAGCCGCGCATGTGCCAGTGTGACGGCCATCAGCAGCCCTTTCTGCTCGCCCGTCGAACACTGGTCGGCCAGAAGATTATGCCCCTTGTGCCAGACCATGAAATCGCTGCGATGTGTGCCGTGCTCTGCGCCGCCGGTGACGGCATCGCGCGCGCGGCTTTTTTCCAGCAGAGCGCGAAAACCGTCCTCGACCTCCAGCGCGGGCTTTTCTTCCAGCGCGGTTTCCACCCAGCCTTCGATGCGGATGACGGGCAGCGGAAAAATATCGCTGCTGAGATGATTTTCAATCGCGGCTTTCTGCAGCCGCTCTACGGTAATCAGCCGTGCGGCGGCAATTGACAGCGCGGCTTCCGCCATCACCGTTTCCAGTGAAGACAGCCATACGGGATCGGCGCGATGTGCCCCGTTTTCGCGCAAAAGCCGTGACCGGTCGCGCAGCGCCTTTTCATACCGCTTCAGCCGCCCCATATGCGACGGATCAAAATTGAAAATCACCTGATCGAGAAAACGGCGGCGCAAAGCACTGCCGTCCAGAAACAGCCTGTCCATCTGCGGCGTGACCCAGACAACAGACAGATATTCGGACAAAACGGCCTGACCTTTTTGCATCTCGCCGTCGATTTTGACAAGGCGGCGGTTTTTTGCCGTATCAAGGCCGGTGCCGATCTGCATGCGGCCGTAACGCGCATTGTCAAAAACGGCGGAGACCGCCCAGCCTTCTCCCGGTTTTGCGGTATTCTGCAAGACCTCATCCAGTGCCGCATGGCGCAGCCCGCGACCGGGACCGAGAAAACTCAGCGCTTCGAGAATATTGGTTTTGCCTGCGCCGTTCGGCCCTGTCAGCACAACGGCGCGGTTTTCCGGCTTCAGGCGGAGATCGCCATAGCAGCGGAAACGATAAAGGCGCAGATCTGTGACGGTTTGCGACATGCGTTTTTTTAAAAAAGAGTTTTATTCTTGCAAGACCGCCATTATCACCGATTGCCGCATAAAAAGATAGATGTTTTCCCGGACCGTAGCCGGGAAAACATCTTTATAAGTTGGTTCGTTAGAGGTAGGTAAACTTCAAATCTTCAAAAAAATCTTCAAATTTTCGGCCCGCGCGGTCCCTTGCGGTTGCGCACCAGCTTGTTGTTTTTCAAAATCACGGCATTGGTGTCGGCATCGCGGCCGAACAGCCAGCGCGACGCGTCCTTGACATGCACGCCGAACGTCTTGATTTTCGGCAACTTGTCGTCGGGGCGGTAATTTTTGTAAAAACCGTGAATGCGTTTCTGCGTGCCTTCCGTCAGACCGGAATGCCGCGCATCGGCAAAATCGATGCTGGGCGTATGCACCTTCAGATAGGCCACACCTTTATGTTTCAGGTTGGAGGCAATATCGTCCGAGGTCAGATCGCGGAAGAAATGATGCTTCACATCCCCCGGCTTGCGGAAAAGTTGCGGCGCAAGATTTTCCGCCCAGCTCATATGCGCATCCTCGTAAAAGCTGCGCAGCACGATATTGTCGTAAAATCCTTCAAACGCTGCGGCCACCGCCGCGCCGTTGGTGAGGTTTTCCTTTTTCGTCAGGGTTTTTTCCGCGGCCGAGACGATATTGGCAAAACGCTTGCGCATCTGTTGCAGCGGCCCGTCCATTTTCCACTGGCTTTTCGGCCCGTTCGGATCGCCGTGTTTCAGTTCCAGCGCAATCTGCGTCTGTTGCGCATAGGCATCCGCCTCGATGGCAAAAGACAGTTTGATGGCCGTCTGCGGCGTATGCGAGGAATTGGGGAAAATATTATTGGTCGTATATTGCACGGCGTGCACCGCCTCATGCCCCAGCACCAGCGCCAGATATTCGGGGTCGTCGGTCGAGCCCAGAATGATCTTCTTCTTCGCCGGATCGCACAATCCGCCCGCACCCAGCGAGCGGGTGCGGTTATCGTCAAACACCACCTCATATCCGGCTTGCGTCATGCGTTCAAGCAGATCGCGCCCCGTCGGGCTTTGCGAGAGGATCATCAGCGCCTCGTCCAGCACCTTTTCATTGCTGCGGCTTTCATCCTGCATCGCTTTTTTGATGAAGTCGTTGCGTGCCTTGCTCAGGCGGCTGTCAGGGCGATAGCCCGGCAATGTGCCCTTAAAGTTGATTTTGACCGGAGGACGGGCGAGATATTCGCCGTTTTTACCCGCCCGCAGCGTCCAGTCGCCGTAAGGCCCGTCCGGAGGCGGAAGGCCGGAGTCGCGTTTCGCCGAAACCGAAGGCGCGAGATGCGACGGACGGCTCCTGCTCAAAAAAGCACCTTTGGCTCTTTTTTTATTCAAGGCATAAGACAATTTTTTATCTCCTCTCGTCTTGGAAGGGATTTTTTTTTGTTGGTGAGGCTATTATTCAAGAGGATGTATTAAGAGAACGTAAAAGAAATCACGCCCTGAACTAATTTGAACAGTTTTCGCACAGAAAAGCAATAAAATTTCACAAATATGTTTTAGCCCTGTGGATAAAATAAATGCTTATCGAAAAGAAAAGGCCGGAAACCGCAGTTTCCGACCTTCTTAAAATTCTGTTTTTTAAGGCGAAGCGAATCAGCGACCGCCCGGTGTGTTGCCTTTCGGTTTCGGCTGCTGATCCGGTGCGTTTGCATCGTCATTTGCGGCCGGTGCCGGCGGTGTTTGATCTTTTTTGCCGCCGCGCATCTGTTTCCATTTATT